>JAHRVJ010000345.1 GCA_019090765.1 Ilumatobacteraceae bacterium | reverse complement strand
GTGCTGATGGGGTACGGCACCGGCGCAATCATGGCCGTACCGTGCGGAGACCAGCGAGACTTCGAATTCGCCACCAAGTTCGGGCTTCCAATTCCTGCCATTCAGCAGCCACCAGCGGCTTGGTTCGCCGACCAAGACATCGAGCCAACACTCGACACCTCGCAATGGCCGATCGCGTTTATTGGCAACGCTCCTTACGTTCAATCCGCGAGCGAAACACTCGACCTGAACGGTGTGAATGTCGTTGCCGACGGCGTCGCGATGACCAACGCTTGGCTCGAAGCTAACGACGCTGGTGAGGCGACCATCAACTACAAACTGCGCGACTGGCTCTTTAGCAGGCAGCGTTACTGGGGTGAGCCGTTCCCCATCGTTTACGACGCCGAGGGTCGCCCCCACTCGTTGCCCGACGACATGCTCCCGGTTGAGCTGCCCGAAACCGAATCGTTCTCCCCGCGCACGTTTGACGCCGACGACGAGTTCTCGAATCCTGAGAGCCCACTCGGCCGTCTCGACGACTGGGTTGAAGTCGAGCTCGACCTCGGCGATGGCTTGCAGACCTACCGCCGCGATACCAACGTGATGCCGCAATGGGCAGGCTCGTGTTGGTACGAGATGCGCTATCTTGACCCCACCAACACCGACCGTTTCGTCGACCGCGAAGTTGAGGAATACTGGATGGGACCCCGCACTGAGGTGCGCGCTGATCACCCCGGCGGCGTCGATCTGTACGTGGGCGGCGTCGAGCACGCTGTGCTGCACCTGCTGTATGCACGGTTCTGGCACAAGGTGCTGTTCGATCTCCGTCATGTCAGCTCGAAAGAGCCCTACGCCCGCCTGTTCAACCAGGGCTACATCCAGGCCGCCGCGTTCAAGGACGCTCGCGAGATTTACGTTGAGGCCACAGATGTGCAAGGCAACGAAGCCGACGGTTTCACCTTCGAGGGCGAGGCCGTCACCCGCGAGTGGGGCAAGATGGGCAAGAGCCTGAAGAACGCTGTTTCCCCCGACGAGATGTACGACCAGTACAGCGCCGACACACTGCGACTCTACGAAATGGCCATGGGCCCACTTGATGCTTCCCGCCCATGGGAGACCCGCGACGTGGTTGGCATGTACCGCTTCTTACAGCGCCTGTGGCGCAACATGATCGACGAGCAGACCGGTGCGAGCGTGGTGTCGGAAGCTCCTGCCGACGAAGACACACGCAAGTTGTTGCACAAGACCATCGACGTGGTCCGTACCGAGATGGATGCGCTCCGCTTCAATACTTCGATCGCCAAGTTGATCGAACTCAACAACGCGATTACCAAGCTCGGAACCATGCCGCGTGAGGTCGCCGAGCCAATGGTGACCATGCTCGCCCCACTGGTCCCCCACGTGGCCGAAGAATTGTGGCGCAGTCTTGGCCACAACGACACCATTGCCTACGTCGACTTCCCCACAGCTGACCCGGTGCTACTCGTTGACGACATGATCGAGTACCCGGTCCAGGTCAACGGCAAGCTGCGCGGCCGTATCCAGGTCGCCGCTGACGCCGATGCTGACACAGTCGGATCGGTCGCGCTGGCCGACGACAAAGTTGTGGCGGCACTTGGTGGTGCGACCCCCAAGAAGGTCATCGTCGTGCCAGGCCGCATGGTCAACCTCGTCATCTGACGCTCCTCGACTACGGCTCCAACGAGGGCTCCAACGCCAACCGGCACATCTAATGCTCATGTACGTTGAGTTACGGCTCTTGCAATTGAGTCCGGTTAGCGCGACAATGTTGTTGGGTCCGCGAGGGTGCCACACAGGGATCAAGGAGCGAGCGGTTCGCCGGTCGTTGACTGATTCAAGCCTTTCCCCGCAACGGGATTGCACCCCACGGGCCCGTTTCGCGCATTCAGCGCAATTCTGTGCGTTACGAAACGCTGGCGATGGCAACCCGGGGGTCGCGATTCGGATCTCCGGGCTGGTCGAGCGAGGTCTCAAAGAGCGTCAGCGCCTTCAAGCAGTCGTCTTCAGGTAGCTCGGCATCCATGATGCGGGTAACTGATGGCGCCAAGTCAGCGCGAACACTGACGATCTGGTGTGCGAGCTGATCGCACTCTGGCAACTCTTCAAGCGGCGTCTCTCCGTTGAACCAGCGCGTAACAATGATCTTGGCTTTGGCCATGGTGCATCTTTCGTTGAGCGAGGTGGACTCACCTCGGCGGGAAGTTTACCAGCGACAGGATTTGTCCATGCTGGCCATTCGGTGGCCACTTCGGCCACTCCGGCTACGAACTAGGCGGTCTTAACCATGCTTCGTAGCGAGAATGCGGTGGCCGCAACAAACATCCCGAAGATCAACAGGTACAGGCCCGCGATCCACGCAATGACGGTGATTGTCGGGGCCGGCCAGGAGACAACGACGATGCCCGCGATAACCGATATCAGCCCCGTCAGGGCGAGCAGTAAGCGATGGTTGCTGTCCTTCTTCGCAATTGAGTCGACAACCTCGATAGCCCCAGTCACGATCCACACAACGCCGAGGATCGTTGCAAGTATTTCAACCGTTTCAAATGGGTGACGCAATACGACAACGCCGGCAATCAGTAGGAGAACCCCAACGAAGGCGGCGAAACCTGGGGAAGCCGTGTCTTGGGCGAACGCTGTAATCAGCCGAAAGAGCCCAATGAGGAGCAGCTGAATCCCAACCAGTACCGATACCACGGTCAATGTCTCACTGGGCCAAACCAACACGACGATTCCAAGCCCCATCGTGAGAATGGCCATGATCAGCAGGGCCGGCCACTCGCGAGCCAGTGACAGCCCCACCACATCGGTTCCCGTTTCCACTTCAACATAGGTCGGCATTTTTTCGTTCCCTTTTCGCTAGCCGCAAGGCGGTTCCTCGGCATGCTCAGAATTTGAGCGCGTCAGATCAGAGTAGCCTCGCCACGCATCGCTTCGGGGGAGGCGGCGCCAATTGAGAGCGGCGCCTAGATGCCGCCCAACAATCGTCAAGACAACGCAGCTGCGAGAGCGGCACCAGTGGCCGCCGCATTAAGGTAAGGCTCGGCGTCGTGAGCGCGATGCCCATTGTCGACCTCCAGGTCTTCGACCGGACCGTCAAAGCACTTTGCAAGACGAGGCTCGGCACAAGCCAAATCGCCAACTGAAGCAACGTTCACCCAAGCCTCCAGCGATCCGGGCCAGCTCCCCCGCTCCGCTACCGGCGTCGGCCGCAGATGACCGAATACGTAGTCACCGCCAAGGGGAGAACCAATGGTGAGCAAGGTTTCGACTGGCCAGTCCGAGTATTCGCTCAGGGCTTCGTAGGCCACAACGGTCCCCATCGAGTGAGCGATGACGACCCGCGTATCGTCGTCGATTACAGAGGCGAGACGGGCCTGTACGGCACTACGCAGATCATCGTCAGCGAAGTATCTGCCTAACTGGTTTATCGTCTGGCGCAACGTGTTTTCGCCGACCGCCTTAGAAATCGCCGCTAAGCCGTCGGACCCGGCAAGGCTCTCGATTACTTCGGTAAGGCCAGCCTCGCGAGCGATATCCATCAACTCCTCGTCGGTCGGACGACCATCGGCGGGGTCTGCTCGAAACAAGTCCCCATAGAACGCCATGCTCACATCGCTCGGCTCGATTGTGACGCCGGCATGCCATAGCCCGTCCATGATTGCTGGCACCCAGCGACCCGCAACTTCGTGTGGTCCCCACAACTGGTGGAAAGCCCCGTGAATTCCAACAATTCGTGCCACGCGCACACCGTAACGAGCGACCTCGCCCGATTCGCTATTCGCCCTACTGTGACGCCATGCCTCGACGTCGGTATCCGCTCGCCGATCCGGCTGCACATCGGTTCACCCACTTGGGCCGCAGTTGAGGAGTAGTCGCCGGTGGCGGAACCTTGCTTGGGTCGGTGCAGCCGCGCTAGTTGCTGGCCTTGCCGCGATTGTGGCGATGAGCGACGACACCACCAGTTCCGCCGACATTGGTTTGCTGACGGAGGCCTCGACGGTGCTCCCCGCCGGTGTCGGTCCACCTTCAATGTCCGATGCGACCGCGACCTGGGGTCTCAACAATCGGACTCCCGCGACCGCGAACACGGGCGCGGATTCGGCGGCGGGTGGGCTCGCCCTCGGCGACCTCGACCTAGATGGCGATCTCGATCTCGTAGTCGCCCACGACACACTCGACGTCTACCTGTGGGAAGGCAGCAGCTACCAGACGCCATTAACCCTGGTCACAAACGGTGCAAGGGGCGTCACAATCGCCGACGTCGACAGTGACCAGTGGCCAGACCTCCTCGTTGCCCGAAGGGGAGCCGTCGACAGCGTGCTTTGGGGAGGCCAGTGGGTTCGCGACAGAACAGGAACCCCAGCCCAGACCGATCTCCCAGGCGCCGCTCCATCAACGGCGTTGATGGCAGCAGAGCTGTCGGGCGACAACACAATCGACATCGTCAGCCTCGGACGCGGCGAAGCAGGCGCACCCGATGTTTTATGGGTGGGTGATGCGACCGGCACCCGCACATTCGCCGCCACGCGTCTTGGCAGTGGGTCGCAGCTATCCCTAGCTGGTGAGATAGTCGATGTCGACGCCGACGGCCTACTCGACATCTGGGTCACCCGCGACATCGGGTGGGAAGTGGGAGGAGACTCGGTCTACTCCAGGCAGGGCGATGTCGTTGGCGAGTGGACCGACGTCGCTGACCAGTTGGGTGTAGCACTAGAGATTGACGGCATGGGCCTCACCGTGGCCGACCTCAATGGCGACCTCGAACTCGATGCCTACGTGTCGGACCTCGGCGATAACCAGGTACTGCTCGGTGACGGTGACGGTTTCGCCGACGTGACTGAAACCGGCGCCGCCCGCATTCGTCCACCCGGAGCAGCATCGAACGTCGTTTCCAGCTCCTGGGCAAGCGGTATCGCCGATCTCAACCTCGACGGCCATCTTGACCTCGTGGTCGCCAACGGCGGATTCCCCGATGGCTCCACGCTAAACAAGATTCCTGGCACGGATATCGCGCTCATTGACCCGCCGGCCGTCCTCATCGGAGCTGGCAATGGGAACTTCACTGATACCTGGCCAGAACTTGAGCTCGCTTGGACATCCGCCTCACGCGGCCTGACAATCGGCGACGTCGATGACGACGGTGACGCCGACATCATCTTCGTTTCGGTCGATGGTGTCGTTACGGCCCTCGCCAACGATGTCGCCGGACCTTCCGTTGCCGTCCGCCCGGTGGCTGGGTGTGATCCCACAGGGGCGATCGTGACGCTCACCCAGTCGGTTGGCGCCTTCCAAGCTCCGCTGACCAGACATACCTATGCGGGTGCCCACGCACCCGAGCTGGTCATTGGAGTACCGGGAACCGACGCGGCGGTCGAGGTCGCGTGGCCAACCGGTGAGACGTTCAAGCGAGAGTTGAACGGGAATAGCGAAAGCAGCGAGATCGAGATCGAGTGCCCGAATACAGGTGGACACGACTCCTGACCCTCAACTGTCAACAACCCCAAGGCAGACAGTTGGGTGCCAATTCAATCATCTGTCAATGCATCTAAACTGGGTGCGGTGAGGCAGCCCTATTCAGGCACTAGCCGCGCACGGTGGCGGAACAAATTGCTCCCCCGTGCGCTAGTCATGATGGTCGCGCTGCCATTGCTTGTGGTGGGCGTGTCGGCAGCCGACCCCGACAACGAGGCCGCCGCGATCGTGCTCGGCAAAGAAATCAACTTGCCAGCAGCGGGTCCACTCGGTGCAGTAACCGTGGTGGGTGATTCGGTACTGCTTGGCTCAGCACTTTGGGGACCAACACTTCCCGACCAGCTTCAGGCTCGAGGTTGGGGGCCCATTCATTTCAGAGCCGCGGTTGGGTACAAGGCCGGGCCGCCCTCCAATAGCCTTACCGCCGGGTGGTGGATCAACACTTGGAGGGCGTCAGGCTGGGATGCTCCGAACGTGATCGTGAATCTCGGGGCCAATGACTCGGGTATCTGTCAGACAAGTATCAGCTGCTCGCGCCGACGCATTCTCGACCTCGTCGAAACCATCGGTCCCGGCCACCAGATCTGGTGGCCGATGGTCACTCGCGCTCCGGGCCACGGCAGCGAGGCGATTGCATGGAACACTGCTTTGCAGCAGATTGCGGCTGAACGAAACGATTTCCATACCTGGGATTGGCCCGCTGTGATGGCCTCAGGCGGCTACGTCAGTAGCGACAACACACATCTGACAGGCAACGGCTATCGCCAACGCTCAATCGCCATGTCGACCGCGTTCACCAATGCCGTTGCCCGCGCCGCCCGCGTGGGGGGTGATGTGGCTCTCCCGTCACCGACTTCGAATCCCACTACTTATCAGCCGCTCACACCTGCTCGAATTGTTGACACCCGCCTCAACCCGCCTGGACGCCGACCAGCCTGGACGGAGTTCGCAGTCAGCTTCGATACCGCGATCGATTCTGGCGCCAGCGCTGTGGCGGTCAATCTCACTGCCGCCGGCCCATCGGCAGCTGGCTACCTCGCGGCTGGACCGTGCGGTTCGCCGATCGACGGGTCCGTGGTGAACTTCGAGCGCGGTGTATCCCGCGGCAGCATGACTGTGATTCCTTTGAGTCGCTCCGAGGAGATCTGCGTCTTCAGCAGCGCGGAGACCGACGTCATTGTTGACCTTCAGGGAGTCTTCCTTGAAGGGAGTGCCGCCAACGGTCTCACTCCCCTCGCTTCGAACACGCGCATCGTCGATACTCGCACTACTGGCCGCAGCGACGTGCTGGTGGTTGAGACCCCTCCTAACGCGATTGCCGTCGCCATCAATCTGACGGCGGTCAACGCGGCTGCACCAGGGTGGCTGCAAGCCGTGCCTTGCGGGAGCAGTTCCGACGTATCAAACGTCAACTACTTGGCCTCAGAAGCCGTCGCCGGATCGGCATTCGTGTTGACGTCACCTGAACACACCATCTGTATCAGGACGAGCACCTCAGTCGACGTTGTTGTCGACTTGACCGGCACGTTCAGTTCCGGCGGTCTCTCTTTCGTGCCAGTAGATCCGACCCGGATGCTCGATACTCGGAATGCAATCGGCGGGTGGTCGCCAATTCATGGAATGGGACAAACTCTCGACGTGCGTGTCGCCCCACCGAACGCTTCTGCGGTAACCGGCACCGTGACGATGGTTGCCCCCATTGACGCCGGATTCATTATCGGGCATTCGTGCGGCGCGACCCCACCCACCTCGTCGGTCAACGCTGGCGCCGCTCAGGTTCTCGCGAATTCGATCACGACAGGGGTTTCCGACGCTGGCCGGTTCTGCCTGCAATCATCACCAGTCACCCATTCACTGTTCGATGTGACTGGTTGGTGGATCAGCGTTTAACCCGACGAACGGCGGTCACGCTCTAGCGAAGTTAGCCATGGGGCCGCTAAGTGCCGTCTCTCTGTCGCTCATGAGGGGCAGTCGTTGAGGTTGTCGGCTGAGGTGGACGGGGCGGAGGAACTGGCGAGGCCGTCGGCGCCCGATCACGCAATGTTGTGGTCGTCGGCGCGACCCCATCTTCGATGATTCGGTCGGAGGGATCTCTATCACCGTCTATGGGGTCTGCTGGCAATCGAGGATTCGAGACAGAGGTGGGTACCCGCTCAAGCTCATCGAGCCGATCGCGAGGTCGAATCGTGGTGGATGACGCGACTGGTACTGAGGACCGCGGGCGGGGCGTAGCCGGGGGAGCTGGCGCAACATCAGTTACTTGTTCGACCGGAGCTCCCTCTCCAGTGGTCGTTGGCGTGTTCTCATCCAACTCAGCCTCGGCGACTCCCTTATCGGTGACGGTGTAGCTACCCGGACCGTAGGTAATACCTGAAACCACCATCGAACCTCGGACTTCGATTTCAGCACCGATCGGCAACTTGCTACCGGCCTCGGCCGCCTCGGTCGAACCATCAGGGAGAGTCACCGTTACGTCGTCGGCCGCCGCGATCACGTACGACTCATTGTCGGTGGTCAGCCATCCAGCAGCGAGCACGACAGCTGCCAGGAGGCATGCCGCGACGGCGCCGAGAGCGACTCGTCGGGCCGCTGCCATGCGACGTTTACTCTGGAACGGGACAACAACTGGTTTCGACTCATCGGTGTCCACGGCGATACCCGCCATCAGGCGGTCCTCCAGAGCCGCCAAACGCGGTTCGACTGGCTCCACGGGCACGTCTCCGGCCGCTTCCAGTGCCTTCTTGATCGATGCACGGTCACTACTCATGACATTGCCTCCAACTGGTCACGGAGTTCCCCGATCGCGCGGTGCAGCAGTACCGCGACGTTGCCGCGGCTGACGCCCATTGCTGCGGCGGTTTCCGCAGGGGTGAGGTCTGCCAGGTAGCGCAGCGAAATCACGTCGTGATAACGCTCGGGCAGGTCGTTCAACGCCAGCAATAGCCCTTCTCCGTCAATTGTCTCTTCGATCATGCCCAGTTCATCGACACCGGAAACACTCAGCGCACCATCTGCAGGGATTTCCCCGCGCGAAGCGGCAAGGTGCTCACGGTTCCGGCGACGTGATCGCGACCGCATCATGCTGGCCATCTCGTTGGCTGCGATTCGGAACACCCAGGGGCGAAACCGGTCGCCATTGCCGGTGCCCAAACTGTCGAGCGATCGCCATGCCTTTTCGAAGGCCATCGCGGTGACATCGTCGGCGATGTCAGCAGATCTTGTGCGGCGTTGAGCAAAAGTGTGCACGGCAGTTGCGTGGCGACGAAAGAGGATGCCGAACGCCGCCTGGTCACCGTCCAGACAACGAGCAACGAGCGCCCCGTCCTCAGGAGCGCTCGTACCCGCATCGGCGGCATCTGACGCAACGGCGCCGACAGTTCTCTTACTCAGTCCGCTCCCCCCTGCCGCACAACATCAGGTAGCGACAGGTCACGTTGGGGCACATCGCGCTGAGGGACATCGACTCGGGTGGCCTCGACGACAGCCTCACGGGTATCTCGTGCCCGGGTTCGGGACGGATCTAGATGGTTCACGTCGAGGGTCGGGTCAACAACGGTGGGCCGAACGACTTCAGTCTCCGGAACATCACCTGAGACAGTAGTTGTCGCGACGTCAGTTGGTCTTTCATCGACTGGCCGAACATCTACCGGCTGACGATCAGTTCGCCTGATCTGGACCAAGCTGGGGCGAGACTGGGCGACGATTTCCCCTGCGCCATCGGTAGCAACCACTGCGTACACAACTGTGCTGGTGCCCGCGGGCAGAGTGTCACGGTAGACCGACTGAAATGGCCGATGTGATGAAGCAATAGCTTCACGCGCTGCGCCATCTACAGACCTGAACAACGTGAGCGTCCGCGCTGTTTCGGCCCCTGGAAGAGACCACCCACAGGCGATATGGATGCGATCGGTTGCGGCGTCGCTACCACCTTGGGCACAGTTCAAACGCAGTGGTTCGATCCCGGCCGGATCCTCAGCGGCCGGAACCGCGACTGTCACCGGCCGGCTCATGCCAACGACGTGGCCGGTCTCGCTGATCGCTTGGATCATGTAGACGTACCGGTGTGAGCGCCGGACCGGCGTGTCGGCGTATTCGGTTACTTCCAGGTTTGAAGAGCGATACACGACCTCTCGCACCTGCTCAGACCCAACCGCTATTCGCAGCAAGCGGACGCCGTCGGCCCGATCGGCTGTGGGCGCGCTCCAGTGGCAGCCCACGCCAGCGCGCTCCTCGGTATGGCGCACCACGCAGTCGAGCCGCAGCCGTTCGATGCGGTGCTCACCTGCCGACGTGGTGCCGGCTTGCTGAGGTGCCGCCTGTTCAGGCGCGGCCTGGGCAGCGCCGGCGGCCGTGGCACCGACGATGCCAACAACGCCGGCAATTGCCGACACTGCCACTATTCGCGCAGTTCGTCGTTTTCCTAGTCGGGCTTGGGGGTTTGTAGTCACGTTTCCTCCGTCGTAGCTGTTTTCCACTACGACGCCACCGGCCCACAATCGATTACAGATCGATGTCCGGTATCGGAGACTGGGCAGCCGACTCAGCCCGAACGAACAGTGACCGCCGCACCAGACCGCGGCAGGTAAGCACACGATGGATCCTCAGCCAACGGATCGCCGGTGACGGCGAAAGCATGCGATCGGGACCCGCCGCACGCCGTGCGGTACTCGCATCGGCCGCACCTTCCGCCGAAGCCGTCAGGGTTTCGCAACTGGGTCAGCAACGGTGAATCGCGGTAGATATCAGGGAACGAGTCGGTCC
>JAHRVJ010000034.1 GCA_019090765.1 Ilumatobacteraceae bacterium | reverse complement strand
GGCCGAACCTCCTTTGCCGGCGACGTGCTGGCGATCGTGGTGGCCGACACACGTGAGCATGCCCGCGCCGCCGCGAAGCTGATCGAAGTCAGCTACAAGGTGCTAACTCCCAACACCGATCCGCGCGCCGCCCTGGAACGCGATGCCCCGCTGTCGGTGTGGCGCACTGACTCCAACACCTTGTCGACCACCGCTTACACCCGTGGCGAGGACTTCGATGAGTCGCTGGCCGACAGCACCTTCACAGTGAATGAGACGTTCCGAACCCAACGAGTCGAACACGCATTCCTCGAACCCGAGTCGACTCTCGCGGTGCCATCAGGCAACGGTGGTGCCCGAACTTTGCATGTCTATTCGGGTGGTCAGGGGATCTGGGACGACCGCGACGACATTGCCGCCGTACTCGACATCGACCTAGATCGGGTAACGGTCGAGTTGGTGTCCAATGGTGGTGCGTTTGGTGGCAAGGAAGACATGAGCAACCAGGCCCACGCATCGCTTGCGGCGTGGCTGCTCGACAAGCCGGTCAAGTGCACCCTCAGTCGGCAGGAGAGCTTGAGGATGCATGCCAAGCGTCACCCGATCGAACTCGAGTACCTCGCGGGTTGCGACTCCGACGGTCATCTGACGGCGCTGAAGGTGCGTGCTGTGGGCGATTCGGGCGCGTACGCCAGCGTCGGCATGAAGGTTCTCGAACGAGCAGCGGGACACGCCTGCGGCCCGTACCGATGGAGGTCGATCGACGTCGAGGCAACCGCCGTACGTACCAACAATCTTGTCTGTGGGGCGTTCCGAGGGTTCGGTGCCAACCAGGCGCAGTTTGCAATGGAGGGTGTACTCGATCGCCTGGCTCAGGCCGTCGGCATTTCGCCGTGGGAGATACGCAAACGCAACGTCATTCACCCAGGCGACGTTTGGGGCCCCGGCCAGATCATGGACGATGGCGCCGGTGGTGCCGAGGCCTGCCTCGATCAGATCAAGGACGCCTATGACGCGGCGATCAGTAGCGGCAAGGCAGTCGGTTTGGGTTTAGGGATGAAGAACTCGGGTCTCGGCAACGGCTTCGTCGAAACGTCGAAGGCTGTCGTGCGCTTTCTTCCCCCAGTCGGTGGCCAGCCCGGACGCGTTGAGGTGCGTCACGGCTGGACGGAGATGGGCCAGGGCGTACACACCGTTGCCCTCCAAGTGGCGGCGCAGGAACTGGCCATCGATCCAGCGCGGATCGACGTGATCGTCGATACAACGCGCCAGCTTGGTTTCGGGCAGACCACTGGATCGCGTGGCACGGTGATGGGTGCTGGCGCGGTCGGTGACGCCTGTGCGGCAGCGCTGGCCGACGACTGCGCGATCGGTGTCGACTACGAGGGGGAGTACGTCGTCGACTGGACCCAGCATCTCGACGAACCCAACCCCACTATCCATTCCTGTTTCAGCTTTGCCGCCCAGATGGTCATCGCCGACCCCGAATCGGGGGAGATCGAAAGGGTTGTCGCGGTGCACGATGTTGGTCGCGCCGTGAACCCGATGTTGATCGAGGGCCAGGTTGAAGGCAGCATCCATATGGGCTTGGGCTATGCCCTGAGCGAAGACTTCCCCACCGACCCCGCAACAGGTTTCCCTACGAACATGACCTTGCGGTCGCTCGGTATTCTGCGCGCCAAGGATGTCCCTGAGATCGAAGTGCAACTTGTTGAGATTCCCCAGCCTCGCTCTCCATACGGGATCAAGGGTGTCGGCGAGGTCGGTCTCGTTCCTACCGCACCCGCAGTTGCTGCCGCGCTTCATGCCGTTGACGGCGAGTGGCGAAACTCGCTGCCGATGAACTTGCCCGACACCCAAGCAAGTAGCTGAATCTTCTAGCTGGGCGGCTGGTCGCCAAGCAGGTACCTGGGGCCGGTCCCTCCCTCGGCGGCGACATCTGATGGGTTGTAGAGGGTGCAACTTTCCAGGCTGAGGCAACCGCAGCCAATGCAACCATCGAGTTTCTCCTGCATTGCTTCGAGCATCGCGATGCGCTCCTCGAGGATCGGTTTCCACGATGCTGCGAGCTTGGCCCACTCGCTCTTGTTCGGTGCCCGCTTGCTTGGCAGCGAGTCGAGTGCGGCGCGAATCTCGCTGAGTGTTAGACCGACGCGTTGTGCAACCTTGATGAAGCCGACGCGGCGCAACACGTCGGCGTGATAGCGACGATGGCCAGAATCGGTGCGCTCGCTGTGGATCAGTCCGTTGCGTTCGTAGAACCTCAACGCTGAACTGCTCACCCCTGCCCGCTTGGCGACTTCACCGACCGAAAACAGCGTTGGCGAAGATTTCCTCTTGACTTCAACCATGGTTTAAGTCTTACCGTGTGCCGCTATGACTTCAACCGAACACGCCACACCCGAGAGGCACTCCGGAGAGGCCACTTTGGTGGCCACCCTTGATGACCTTGCCGAGAATTCGTTGAGGATGGTCACAGTCGATGGCCGACGTGTCTGTCTCGTGCGATCGGGCAGCGGTATTCATGCGATCGACAATGCCTGCCCGCATCAGGGGTACGGCCTCACCCAAGGGGCACTTGATGGTGACGTCGTTACTTGCGAGTGGCACAACTGGAAGTTTCGGGTAACCGACGGCGCCTGCCTGGTTGGCGAGGAAGCCGTGCAAACCCATCTGGTCGATGTTGACGATCGTGGGGGAGTGAGCGTGACGATCAACCGTCCAGCACCCGAGACGCTGATTCCGCAACTGCTGGCCAGCTTGCGCCGCGCGATCGAGCGCGACTACATCGGCCAGGTGGCTCGAGATGTTGTGCGCCTGCTCAAAGCCGGTGCCACGCCCGCTGAACTGATGTGGGAAGCGGTCGCCTACGGAGCACCACGGTCGGAGTACGGCTGGGGCCACACGATTGCCTCGGCTACCGATTGCCTCGCGATGGTCGCGTTGTATGAAGGTGATCAGCGAGCACTTCCGATCGTGCAGGGCATTGCTGGTATCGCGGAGACCGAACGCGGTCGGCAACCACGCGAGTTGCCCGATCCCGCCTCGGGCGTTTCAGTCTCGATGAGTGCCTTCGGTGATGCCGTGGAGGATGAGCGCCTCTCGGACGCGCAAGCAATACTGCTCGGCGCGATTGAGCGAGGTGATTGCGCCAAACAGTTGACGCCCTGGTTCACCTCCATCGTCAGCAACCACCACCTCTCTTATGGTCACGGAGCGATCTATAGCCAGAAGGCCTTCGAGCTGCTTGAGATGATTGGTTGGGAACGTTCCGCCACTGTTCTCCCCCATCTCGTGACGACGCTCGTGTATGGCACGCGCGAAGACAAGTTGCCGTACATGCGGCCGTTCATGAAAGAACTCGCGGGGGTCGACCTCGACCAACTCGCGAGTTACGAATGCGACCCGAGCTGGGCCGATGACGGCACGCTCCTCGCGGCGATACTTGGTAACGATCGCAGAGCGCCGGTAGCGGCCACTGTGGCTGCCGTCCGTGGTGGCGCAGGCATTGACGGCGTACTTGATGTGGTCGTGCAGGCAGTGTCAGAACGAATGCTGCGCTACGACGTGGAAGGCGAGTTCGAGTTCGAAGACGACTTCGGATGGCTGGGTATCACCCATGGCCTCACCTATGCCCACGCTGCCCGCTGGCATCATCACCAGGCTGTTGATGCTGGGGTTGGGACGACACCTGAAGCAGTTCGACTGGCATTGTTCACGACGTTTCTTGGGCAGTGGACGGGTCGCCACGAGTGGCATACAAAGGTCGGCGACAGAGCCGAAGTCGCTCCCATCGCCAGCGATCTCGAAACCTTCGGCAATGAGCTGCAGCGTCAGGCGCAGCTCGACGGCACAACGGCGTTCATCGTGCATGCCCACGCCGTCAAGACCAGCCGGGCAGCAGCGCTGGAGGCGTTGCGTTCGGGTTCATCGCTACCGCTGGATGCAACGGCACACTTCATGGCCGCTCCGAAGCTCGAACGGTTCGTCGCCGCGACTGTTGTTCGTTCGATTGAGTTCCTCAACGGCCGCACCCAACGCGACTGACCATAACCCGATGTTGCCCTTGAGAAATCTGGGATTGGCAACCTACGACTTTGCAAGGCTGGCCGATGGCGCCTCAAGTCGTGCGGATTCAATCTTGGCGGTGGTCAGGCGCGGCGCCGCGAACGCAAATAGGACGAGGTGCAGGGTGCCGGCAACGAACCAAGGCATGCGTAGGGCGAATTCACGAGTCGTGAAGGTGTCCGTGATGGCAACGACGGCGCCGCCAAGTATTGCCCCGACGGGCATCATCCCCCAGGCAAAGAAGCGGTAGACGCTGTTGACTCGGCCAAGTAGTCGGTCGGGGATGATGGTCTGTCGGAGGCTGACGGTGATCACGTTCCATAACGTGCCCACGAGCATGGAAAAGCCGAACAGCAGCCAAACCGCAGGCCACCATGACAGCAATCCGGTGATGAACAGAGACAGGCCACCGCCGAGCAGCGTCAACCAGAGTGATGGCCCCGGGCCGATCCGTTGGGAGATGTTCGATGCAGTCCAACCACCGACAACTCCTCCGACCGCTCCGCCCGTTCCGAGAATCGCAAACTCGGTTGCTGTGGTATCGAGCACCTCCTGTGAGAACAGCACCAGCGTGGAGGCCGACAAGACGAAGAGCATGTTCATGACCCCGAGGATGATGGCCATTGGCCGGAGGAGTTCATGGCCCCACAACCAGCGGACCCCTTCGGCCAGGTCGGCGCGCCACGATGGCGGTTCCGTTGGCTGTTGCTCAGGGGGATCTGCTGCTGGTCGGCTGGTGGGGGCAATCCACAGGACAAGCGCGGCTGACACGGCGAATGTGGCCGCGTCAACGAAGAACGGGAGCGAGAATGCGACGGCGACCAGGAGCGCTCCAAGCGGCGGGCCGACCATGGTATTGGCGACCAGTTCGGTGCTCCACAGCCGACCGTTGGCCCTTTCGAGGTTGTCAGCTTCGACGATCGAGGGCATGAATGTTTGGGCCGAATTGTCGTAGAGCACCTCGGCAATACCCAGCAGGAAGGTGGCGAGCAGCACCAGCAGGTAGAGGACGAGATCGGTGTTGATGATCGTTGCCGCGTCAGCGACAGCGTCGGGGCCGGGAAGGTTGCCTTGCTTGCCGAGCACTGCGAAGGCAACGACGACGGTCAGCGCGACTCGCGCGGCGTTGGAGATCACCATCAAGTGGCGGCGATCGTGGCGGTCGGTGATGACTCCGGCGGGGAGGGTGAACAGGAGCCACGGCAAACGCTGCACGACGATCACCAACGAGATCAGTAGTGGGTTGCGGGTGATGGCCGAAGCCAGCCACGGGTAGGCGACGACCGCGATCCCGTCACCGAGATTGGAGATCGTGCTGGCCGAGAGCAGCTTGAAATAGCTTCCTCCGAGACGCTTCTGGTCAGCTGCGGTATTGCTAGTGCTCATCTGTTCGCCCGGCGGAGTCGGGGGCGGGCAAGCTGGGATGATCGGTGGGGTAAATCGCGGCGATCAACCCGAACACAGAGTCACCGCCGCGGGGCAACATTGTGAACTCCTCGGCCAACTCGGAGAGCCGCTGGAAGAACTCATTCGCCCGGTCTTCGGGAATGCGTGCGTGGCGCAGTGTGGCCAGGGTCTTCCCGCTCGATGGGGGTCGGGCCTCGGCAGCAGCTTCGTGGAGAAAGCTCCGTTTGGTGATGCCGGTAGGGGTTGGCCCGTCGCCGATAACGATTGTGCGTCCCACCCTCCCGTAGAACCGCTCCTCGACTGCTCGGACCTTGCGGGTGCGGACCACTCTCAACAAGCCGGC
>JAHRVJ010000344.1 GCA_019090765.1 Ilumatobacteraceae bacterium | reverse complement strand
TCTACCTACTGGTCGGTAGGCTGGCCTGAACTCACTTCTCCGACCCCAGTCCTACCTCTGAGGAGCCGAATGCCTCCATCCGCTGCAACACCAACATCTGAAGCACCCAACACCGCAAACGACGGTGTCCCCACCGGGCTCAAGCCGGTCCTCGACGTCATCCCCAAGCACTGCTACGAGCGTTCAACAGCCCGCGGGCTTTTGCTATTCGCGCGCGACACGATCATCTTCGGGCTCACGGTCTGGGGCCTCCTGTCAACCAATAACCCATTACTGCTAGTTCCACTCTGGCTGCTGAGCGGCCTGATGGCTGCCGCACTGTTCGTTATCGGCCACGACGCCGCGCACGAAGCCCTTTTCGATTCCAAGCGGCTCAACGCCGTGATTGCCCGGCTAAGCATGCTGCCGTCGCTCCACGCCACGGAAGTCTGGGTGTTCGGACACAACCGGGTGCATCATGGTCACACTCTGCGTCAGGGAATGGACTTCGTCTGGCATCCACTAACCGTTGAGCAATATCAAGAGCTGGGCCGCTTTGGCCGCATGCGACACAAGCTTGAATGGGGACCCTTCGGTGCCGGCGCCTATTACCTCCGCGAAGTGTGGTGGAACAAGATGGTTCGGTTCACACCTCCCCCACGATGGAAACGTCAAATGCGTCGAGACCAGGCCATTGTTGCTCTCTACGCGATTGGTGCGCTGGTCGCGCTAGTCGCATTCGATGGTCTTGGTGGCATCTGGCAATGGACCAAAGTCGTTGTGATCCCGTTCCTGCTGTTCTGTCAGGTGATTGGCTGGGTCGTCCACGTACACCACATTGCACCCGACATTCGCTGGTGGCCACGTCGCGAGTGGAACCGCTTTCGAGGCCAAGTGGAGGGCACCACCATTCTGTGGGGCCCACCGGGATTCGAGCTGTTCATGCACTGGATCATGGTCCACATCCCCCATCACGTCGACATGAATATTCCGTGCTATCGGTTGCCTGAAGCCGCTCAAGCAATTGCCGAGGCCTTCCCCGATGAGGTTGATGAACGGCCGATCAGGCTGCGCGACTACCTAGAGGCCACAAGGGAATGCAAACTGCACGATTTCCAGACGGGCACCTGGATGACTTACCCCAGCAAGAGCTAGTCAGCCAGCTCGGCGGTTCGCTAGCCGCGGTTCGTCCCACGCAGATGTCGGTTGTTGCGGGGCTCGCTACGGTTCTTCATATCGGAGATCTGACGCACCATCTCGTCGCGAACTTCGTTGAGCGCATGGTCGAGATCGGTACTCGAAGACTTAGCGATTAGCGAAGTATGCCCATCAATCTTGGCATCGAGCGTGACCTGCTGGCTCTTCTTGTCGCGATCCTTGATGAACAGCTGGAGATCAACTGAACCGGCATCGAACGAACGCAGGCGCGAATCGAGGCTCGACCAATGACCGATGAGACGCTCGACGTCGCTCTCGCTGAAGTCGCCATGCACATTTAGGCTTTCGGCAACTGTGGCTGATGATGCACTAGTCATTACAACTCCTTGTGTTGAGCGCCGGGCGCGACTTCCGCGTGGTGCGTAGCGGACACCCCGCTGGTGATTCCATTAAATCGGATCCCGGCCTGATCGGCACACGCTGACCAAAGCTCCGGCGCCTTCGAAGACGTAGTGTTGCGGTTGACCACCGCTAGTGACGCACGCCCCGGTTACCATCGCTGGGTGGCTCTCAGGCGATCGACGCGAGCGCGCTGTGGCTCCTTAGGTGCCCTGGGAGTACTCATCATTTCGGGATGCGCGTTTGCCGATTCCGGATCCACCACCGGGGAACCGGCCAACGCAGCTGGACCTGCCAATGCGGCGCCGACCGTAACCCAGAGTCTTCCCCCGTCGACGAGCGCAACCACCACTAGCGCTCCGACTACGACAAATACAACTTCGACCACCATGGCGCCGTCGACTACCCGGCTTGCCCCAACAACACTTCCGCCTGCGACAACCACCCCGCTGCCGACTACTACGCAATCCCCGCCAGCCCACCCCGACCTGCCGGCGGTGAACGCCACCTTCAATTCGTTGGCCTCGCGCAACTCAGCGGTGTCGATGACGATCTACCGCGATGGCGCGCTGCTCTTCTCGCGCGCCTCTGGCACAGCAATCAACGGGGAACCGGCCAACGGCGACTCCCCGATGGTCATCGCCAGCGTCAGCAAGCTGATCACCGCAGCCGCCATCGCCCGCCTTCAGGATCAGGGTGTCATCAACGTTGACGAGCCCGTGCCATGGCCGCTAATTGGTGTTACTCCCCACGAGAGCTGGGAAACGGTGACGCTGCGCGAGCTGCTTAGCCACACATCGGGGATGCCCGTGGCCAGAACCTCGTGGTTCGGCGGTTCAGGAGACTGCTCCTCGTTCCTCCCCAGGCTGGTCGAACAACCTCCAACCGGCACTCGCGGCCGGTGGACATACTCGAACGGCAACTACTGCGCCCTGGGGTTGGTGATCGAACATGTCACCGGCCAACCGCTCGACGAAGCAGTCCAGCAGTTGGTCTTCGATCCGGTCGGGGTTAGCGGACTCCACCTCACCGTCAACGGCGAAGTCCCAACCGATGTCGCACACGGCCCCGGAGTCGGGCGACTCTCCCGCCTTGGGGGAGCGGGCACCTACATCGTGTCCACCGATGATCTTGCAGCCGCCCTAGCCGCAACTACCGCCGCTGACCGGCAGATTCTGGTGTGGCCCGGAGTGATCACCGACCAGTACGGATGGGGGCACACAGGAACCGTGAGCGGCGCCAAGGCCTGCGCCTGGGTCCTCGAGTTCGGTCGCACCGTGATCGTCGCTACGGTGGCCGGCAACTCTCCAGAAACGGGCGGCGGCGTCTGCGATCAGATCGTTCCAGCGATTGCGGCGGACTTGGCGATCAGTGACGGCCGGCCAGATCGAACACCGCCGTAGGCGGTTCCCGCTACTACCTCAGTTCCCAACGTTGCTTAGCTGCCTCCAGCGTCGGCAATCCGACATCGCCCGAAGAAACCTCCTCCGGGCGGTAGTTCTCACCGATCAACGCTGACAACACCGCGCCAGTCGAAGACGAAAGGGCTCCGAAGTCGTACCCACCTTCGAGCACAACGGCCGTTCTGTTCTTCGGCACCAACGCCTGCAACCGCAGGGCGAAGTCAGCAAAATCCGCCGATGTCAGCTCAAGACCCGCGAGAGGGTCGTCGCGGTGGCCGTCAAACCCCGCCGAAATCAACAACCAGTCAGGCGCGAATTCAGCAATCACGGGCGAGATCACTTCATCGAGAGCTCGCCGGTACACATCACCTCTTGTCCCAGGTGGGAATGGAAGGTTGAGATTTGAACGCGGCGCCTCGGGCCCACCCGTTTCATCTGCGCGGCCGGTACCGGGGAACAGCGGGGCCTCATGTGTTGACACATACAGCACTCGAGGGTCGTTGTAGAAGATGTCTTGGGTCCCGTTGCCGTGGTGCACATCCCAATCAACGATTGCGACCCGCTCACCGGCCGCGGCGATACTCGCGGCAGTAACAGCAACGTTGTTGAACAAACAGAAGCCCATCGCCCGATCGGCCACCGCGTGGTGCCCCGGCGGACGGCCCGCAGCGAATGCCAACTCGCACTCCCCCGCTCGGAGCGAGTCCACCGCGTCGAGTAACGCCCCTGCCGTTCTTCGGGCGGTCAGCCACGAACCTGGCGCGGCAAATGTGTCGGGGTCGATGTCTCCCCCACCTTGGGCACAGAATCGTTCGACGCTGGCGATATACGTCGGCTCATGAACCAGACCGAGTTCATCAGCGCTAGCTAGTCGCGGCTCGCGCATCGTCACCGCCTCGGTCAGGCCAGCGGCAGGGATCCCTGCTAGCGCCGCGTCCAATCGACCCTGACGCTCAGGGTGCCACGATGGTGTGGTGTGCTCATCTAGTTCGACTGTCGCGAATACGTTGATTGGCGGTGCCACGATTTAACCCTAGGCATTCGCGGCAAAATTCTTCGACATGACGTACCGTTTCGGTGTCATGCTGGAAGGGTGAATTCTCTCCCCGAATCAGAGTCGCCATGGGCTTGTTCGGTCGTGCTCGCCGACGGCGACGCCGCGTTCATTCGCCCTTTGACCACAAACGACCAGGAAACGCTTGCCGAATTCCACCGCTCGCAGTCGGTTGAGAGCATCTACCGTCGCTTCTTTTCCCCCCGGCCTGAATTAACCGAAAAGGAACTTGAGCACTTCACCAACGTCGACATGATCAACCGTGTCGCGCTTGCGGTCGTGTGGCACGACGAGATGATCGCGTGGGCAAGCTACGAGCGCTGGCCCGGTCGCGACGAGGCTGAGGCAGCGTTCATGGTCGATGATGCTCACCAAAGCAAGGGAATCGCCACGCTGCTACTCGAACACCTTGCGGCGATCGCTCGCTCAAACGGTGTCGAGCGATTCACTGCCGAGGTCCTGGGTGACAACCGGGCAATGCTGGCAGTGTTCGCCAAAGCAGGATGGCCACTCCAGCGCCGATTCGACTCCGGGGTGGTCGACCTCGACTGGGATCTCGCAACCACCGACAAGTTCCTCGACAGCGTCGAGCGGCGAGAACAACGTGCCGACTCGCGAGCGGTGGCGCGCATTCTGCGACCGCGAGCGGTGGCCGTGGTCGGAGCATCAGATCGCAAGGGAACACCTGGCAATGCGGTATGGCAAAACATCGTCGGCAGCGTCGATGTGCCCGTCTATCCGGTCAATCCCGGACATGGCGAGATCGGGGGGAAGCCTTGTTTCAGTTCCGTCGAAGAACTCCCCGACGACGTTTCTCTGGCAATCATCATCGTG
This sequence comes from Ilumatobacteraceae bacterium, assembly GCA_019090765.1. GTDB lineage: Bacteria > Actinomycetota > Acidimicrobiia > Acidimicrobiales > Ilumatobacteraceae > Sva-07. The sequence goes on along the minus strand of JAHRVJ010000344.1, from coordinate 803 downwards.
CCGGCCGCGGCACTGCTTGCAACAGTCGATGCATGCATCGCCAAACGCATGCGCGGCGCCGTAATAGTCACATCAGTTGATGGCAGCGATATTGACATCGTTGATCTCGTGACGCGGGCGCGGCGAAACGGACTACGGCTGATCGGCCCATCGAGCATGGGCATCGCGTCGCCCCGGCCTGAATCGCAGCTGCAAGCTGCGCTAGTCGACGTTGCGCTCCCCGCTGGACACGTCGCGATCTCCATGCAGTCAGGTTCGCTCGGCGGAGCACTGCTCCGCAAGGCCGCCGACCTCGATCTGGGCCTGTCGTGGTTCATCTCGCTCGGAGACAAGAGCGATATCTCGGCCAACGACCTACTGCAGTATTGGGAGAACGACGACAACACACGCGTGGTCGCGTTGTACACCGAGTCCTTTGGTAACCCGCGCAAGTTTGCCCGTATCGCCCGACGCGTGTCACGAACACGCCCCATCGTGGCCGTCCGCACGGGCGCCGCAGCGGCGGGCGACCTGGGCGGGGCGCTATACCAGCAAGCCGGACTGATCGAGGTCCCTACTGTGGCCGATCTACTCGACACCGCTCGAGTGCTGGCGACGCAGCCGGTCCTCAAAGGGAGGCGAGTGGCAGTGGTATCCAACTCGCGCAGCCCGAGTGTGCTTGCCAACGCCGCTCTATCCGTGGCCGGGCTAAAACCAGCCGTCGGCCCACTACTGCTCGATTGGAGCGCCCAGCCCTCCGACTACCCTCCAGCCATCCAAGCCGCCCTCGCTGACGACCAGATCGACGGTGTAATCGTGATCTA
>JAHRVJ010000343.1 GCA_019090765.1 Ilumatobacteraceae bacterium | reverse complement strand
GACCGTCTTGGGTTCGATGCCACGGTTGCGACCGGGTGGGAGCGCGATGGCGATAACTACACCGGCCAGATGGACGGAGGCTTTCTATGGGGTCGGGCGAAAGCCGACGCCGTGGCCCAATGGGCCGAAGAAAATGGCGTTGACCTTGGATGCAGCTACGCCTACAGCGACAGCTACTTTGATTCCCCGCTGTTGGCAATGGTCGGGTATCCGGTGGCGGTCAACGCTGACATTCAGCTGCGGGCCACTGCCGCGTTGCGGGACTGGCCGGTGCGTCACTTCGACTGTGCTGAGGGAGTGACCAAGCTCGGCGGCCTAGAGCTACAGGAGCTGGGCCGTCCGTTCCTACGCCCCGAACTACTTGCGCTCGCCGCGCAGATCGAATTTGAGGGGATCGAGCACATTCCCAAAACGGGGCCGGCGATCGTGGTCTTCAACCATCGCTCATATTTTGACCCGGCGGTAATGGTCATGGTGCTCGCAAAGGCTGGTCGAAACATTCGAAGTCTCGGCAAGAAAGAGGTATTTGACGTTCCGGTTGTCGGCCAGTTCATGCGCGCCGTGGGCGGCATTCGCGTCGATCGCGGAACCGGTTCAGACGAACCCCTCGATGCCGCTATCGAGGCGGTTGAGGCAGGGGAGCTACTGATGTTGGCCCCAGAGGGGACCATCCCACGCGGTCCGGCGTTCTTTGATCCCGTTTTGAAAGGACGATGGGGTGCGGCGCGAATTGCTGCCGCGACAAAGGCGCCCGTCATCCCAGTTGGCTTGTGGGGAACCGAGCAGGTGTGGCCGCGCAGTGCTCGATTCCCGCGCGTGTCGATCACCAACCGACCGCTAGTGACTGCCACCGTCGGACCACCAGTGCAGATGAACTACCGCAGCCCCAATGCCGACACGAAGAGAGTCATGGCCGCGCTCAGCGAATTGCTGCCACCCGAGGCGCGCGAGCGCCGCTCGCCCAGGCCCGAAGAGTTGGCCCTGACCTACCCACCCGGGTACTCCGGCGACCCGGAGGCCGAAACTGATCGCCGACCCGGCACCGACTCCTAGAGGAATTCGGAATGAGCACACAGAACGAGGATCTCATGGCCCACCCAGACCGGGAGGTATCAGTTGGCGACCGCATGTCCGACAGCGAATCGCTGATGTGGAACGTTGAGAAGGATCCCTGGCTCAACCCGAGTGGCGCATCGCTGACGATCGTTGATGGAACAATCGATGCCGAATACCTACGGCGGACGATGAGAGTTGCGGTTGCGAAGCTGCCCCGCCTTTACGAACGTGTCGTGCCCGGGTTCGCTCGGCTGGCGCCGCCGACATGGGCTCCTGATCCGGAATTTGATATTGATTACCACCTGCGCCGGATCCGACTGCCCACGCCGGGGTCCGAGACCCAGTTGTTTGAACTGGCGGCTCAGCTCTATCAGGAGCCTCTCGACAGGACCCGTCCGTTGTGGCGTTTCATCGTGATCGAGGGGCTGGACGGCGAACGCTCGGCGATCTGGTCAATCGTGCACCATGCGGTGAGCGACGGCATCGGCCAGCTGCGAATGGCCGAGCTGTACCAGCAGCTGGATCCCAATGAACCGCCGCCCGACGAGATCGATCTTGAGCAGCTTGTTGCCGATGCGACAGCAGAACATCATGGGAAACATCTCGGCGGCGACCTAGCCAATGGCTTGCCTACGACCGTTGGCCACGCAGTCAGCCATCTCGTGCGCCGTCGGCTTGGCACTGCTCGCCGGGTCGCTGGTGAGGTGGCCATCTGGCCAGCAGACCCCAAGCGCGCCCGCGAATCATTGGAAAGCGCCGTCCAGACTGCAACCGTAACGATCGGCGCAGTCACCGGATCCGGGAACGAAGTGGCTGGCGGGTCACCGCTGTGGAAGAGCCGATCGAGGCACCGCCACTTTGGTCATGTCGCACTCCCGCTTGATCAACTCAAGGCTGCATCGAAACGTCTCGGCGTAACGATCAACGACGTCTTCCTCGCTGGGCTGACCGAGGGAGCGGTGCGCTACCACGCCGATCGAGGTGTCGAGGTCGATGCCTTCAATACGAGTTTCGTGCTCAGCACCAGAACCGACGGTGCGGCTGGCGGCAACCACTTCACACCAGTCCCGGTGCAGGTGCCAGGAGCACCAATGCCGCTCGACGAACGGATTACCGGCATCCACGAGCTGCTCGCTGAGAAGCGGACCTCGATGTCCACAGGTGGTGGCATGGATGCGCTGTCAGGAGTGGCGAACCTGCTGCCAACTTCGGTAGTGACGAGCGTCGCCAGGGCAGCCGCTGGCAAGGTCGATTTTGTGACCTCAAACATGCGTGGGGCTCCGTTTCCGACTTACATCGCTGGTGCCCGCGTGCGGAGTATCTTGGTCATGGGTCCGGTCGCGGGAACGGTGGGCAATATCACCGCACTGTCTTGCGAGAACAGCTTCGACATTGGGCTGTTCCTGGACCCGGCCGCGGTCGATGCGCCCGACGATTTCCGCGATGCTGTCGAGTCAGCATTCGTCGACATTCTCGCTCTATACCCTGTCGGTCAGCCTGGGGTGGCCGCGCCCCAGTATGTGTAGGAGGAGAACTTCGGGCCGGGGAGATACATCGAGTCGATCGCCTTGATGTTGAAACCGGTTGACTCGATCATGGTTGGAATCTGCCTGTTGATATGACAACCGCCCGCGACGCGCGTCCAGAACGGGTCGATGCGACGCTGTCGGTTGCGGACCGACTCGTCGGGGGCCTCGCCGTGTTCGGAGAACAGCAGTTGTCCTCCAGGTCGAAGAACGCGTCGCATCTGGCCAAGCGCCTGTTCCCAGTCGGGGATCGTGCAAAGGGTGTAGGTCAGCACGACGGTGTCGACACTCGCATCGTCGAGTGGGATCTCTTCGCCGGGCAATGCGAGCCAGCGAACATCGAGATCAGATTCCTCGATCACCTGGGCAGCCTTGCGGCGCATCCCTTCAGAGGGTTCGAGTCCCCACACCATCTCGACCTGGTCGCGGTCATAGAAGGGGAGGTTCAGCCCTGGGCCCATCCCGACTTCAAGCACCTTGCCGGTCGCCAGCGG
>JAHRVJ010000342.1 GCA_019090765.1 Ilumatobacteraceae bacterium | reverse complement strand
GCCCGGATGGCTAGAGCAACGACTCCGTAGATGACCATTGCGAAGAGAATTGATGTGTCGAGTACCGAGGAGCCCTCGAACTCAATTGGTGTAAACATGCCGCGGAAAGGCTCCATCACGCGGTCCAAGCTGTTGTACGCCCATCGTGTGTAGCCAGCGCTCTCATCTGCACCAAATAGTCGCAGTAGGAAGCCCTGAAGCAGCAGAACTTCCACAATCATGATGTAGGCGAAAATGATGTAGGCCAGTGCCCGAGCCATCCACATCGTGGTCCATTTGGCATTGTGGTCGGTCATCAGGTCCCCCTCATTCGCTGCCCGTGAGCAGAGCTTCGATGATTGCTACGGTGACGCTAACAGCCGACGGTTAGCTCATCAGGTTTACTGGGAGGTGATGGAGAACAGTGAGCAGGCTCCCATGTCAGATCTAACCGCAGCGTTGGAAGAGGGCTCCACACCCGGACTCGTCTGTGCGCACCATCATCTGTATTCGGCGCTGGCCAGGGGGATGCCGCCACCGCCGCATATACCGGCCGACTTCAGAGACGTGCTGGAGATGGTGTGGTGGAGACTTGATCGGGCGTTGGACTTGGAGATGATCGAGTGGTCGGCGAAGCTCGCCGCGCTTGAGGCATTGGAGGCTGGGTGCACCGCGATTATCGATCATCACGAATCACCGAATGCCATTGACGGCTCACTAACGGTGATCGCAGACGCGTGCGCCGAAGTCGGCGTTCGCGTAAATACTTGTTATGGCATCACCGATCGCAATGGACCCGATGGCGCTCGACGGGGATTGGCCGAGAACGATCGCTTTCTGGCAGCTGGCGGACGTGGAATGGTTGGCATCCACGCGGCTTTCACTTGCAGTGACGACAGCTTGGCAGCTGCTGCGGAGCTGGCCGAGAACCATGGTGTCGGTGTCCACGTGCACGTTGCCGAAGGGGTTGACGATGCTGAAGCGGTCTCCCGTCTGGGGGAGCTGAGCAGAGATAACTGGCTCCTCGTGCATGGCGTTCACCTGCCAGACGACCACGGCCTGCGTGGCACGATCGTGCACAATCCACGCTCCAACATGAACAATGCGGTTGGCTATGCGCGTCCGTCGCGATTCTCAAACCGTGTCGCGCTCGGCACCGATGGCATTGGTGCCGACATGCTGGAAGAATTCCGTGTCGCATTCGTTGCGGCGCGAGCTGTTGACGTGACGGCCAGCCCCGATACCGCATGGTCGTGGCTCAAACAGGGGTGGGATCTGTTTCCGGAGGCCCGAGGCGATCGTGTCACCTGGTCGTACAAGCCAATGGATCCATGGCACCTGGCTTACACGCCAACTGTTCGCGCAATCGACGTCGAGACCGATGGTGACTACGTAGTGCGCGGCGGGGTGGCAACGCGGGTCGATGCCGACGAGGTTCGCGCGAAGGCGCGTGAACAGGCCGAGCGGTTGTTTACCGCCCTCAGGTGACGACGATGGTGGTGCCGACCGGGGCGAACTGCCACATGAAGGCAGCGTCTTCGTTGGCCTGGCGCTGGCAGCCACCCGAGAGTCGATGTCCCAACTCGTCGGAGGTCTGGTATACCGAGTTGTCCGAGACGTGAAGCGGGATCGCATGAAAGCCGATATTTCCGATGTCGGTCTTTTGGTAGCGGATCATTTGCGGGAGCCAGGCTTTGCCATTCCAAGCGGTTGACATCTCCGATCGGCTGTAGACCGTGTGTGTGCCAGGTCTTTCGTTGCTGTATTTGCTGCCCGATACGAGCCACGAGCGAATGATCTCACCCTCGCTGCTGACCGCCCAGACGCGTTGCCCAGCGCGGTCGTAAACCACGCGGCGACCAGAACCAGAGTTGTCGGGTAGTGGCGGTGCATTGTCGCCGGTACTTGAGACCTCCGAAAGCGGGAAGCCCATCGAATCCATGGCGCCAGGCGGTGGGGGAGGGGTGCGGGTAACCAGCGACTCTTCGTCGGGCCAGATGTTGAGTTCGATGGAGCTCTCACGGCCGACGATGCCATCGACGAAAAGATGCTCCGCCTCCTGATAGGCCATTACCGACTGGGCAACTTCCTGATCGAAGTCACCGTCGATACTGCCGTCGTACAGATCAAGGTCAGATAGTGCGGTTTGGAGGCAGGCGACGCCGTCACCTGATGACCCGATCCGGACTGACAGGGCTTCGATCGTGCAACCGCCATCGGCGCGGTCGTTGTCGACCGCATCATCAGGTTCGAGTTCGTTTTGGCCGAGATCGCCCTCGAGGTCGGGCAATACAGCGGCCTGAACGGCGATTGGTGCAGCTTCAGCGATCTCGTCGGGGCTCGCGGTGGCGGCCTGCGACTCGGCGGTGCCTGACTCGGCAGTAACAATCACACCTACACCGGCTGCGCCGAGAACTGCCGCTAGTGCTATTCCGAGCCCGATATGTCGCCGGCTGAATTGGCCAATGCTGTCGGTGCCGAGCGGCGCGCTTGTTGGGTCTGGCATGGCCATATGTTGCATATGTTAACGATCGCGCGTCGCTCGGTTGCTTCGTTTCGCGAATTGCTACTTACTGAATCACCCTCTGCACGCCAGTACCGTTCGAGATCGTGACGGTGAACAAGGCGCAGCTAGGTTTCGGTATTGACATCGGCGGCACAGGAATGAAGGCCGCGGTGGTCGACCTTGATAAGGGTGATCTCGCGTCGACGCGTTATCGGATTGACACTCCCCGCCCGGCCACACCCGCTGCGATTGCTGAGGTCTTGCGCGATCTGGTCGATCATGAGAACTGGACCAGAGCGTTGGGCATCGCGTTTCCAGCCGTTGTGCGAGCTGGCGTGGTGGGCTCGGCCGCGAACATCGATGATTCGTGGCTCGACATAAACGCCAATGAGTTGTTTGCCTCGGCGACGGGACTCGAGGTGCGGATGGTGAATGATGCCGATGCTGCCGGGCTGGCAGAGATGAACTTCGGCGCGGGCCGCGGACGCACCGGTGTAGTGATGATGCTGACCTTCGGAACGGGGATCGGTTCTGGACTTTTCATGGACGGTGTGCTTGTACCAAACACCGAACTAGGCCACCTCGAACTCGATGGAAGTGATGCCGAACTTCACGCGTCCGCACGCGCCCGGAGGTTAGACGACTTGAGCTGGAAGCAATGGGCCGCACGCGTCGAGCGCTACCTCAAACATGTCGAGCGGCTGTTCTCACCAGAGCTGTTCATTGTCGGCGGTGGAGTCAGCAAGCGCCACGATGAATGGCTTCACCACATCAAGATTGATACCGAAGTGCTACCCGCAGTGATGGGCAACAATGCGGGCATCGTCGGCGCCGCGCTCGTGGCGCCAGCGGCTCAGGTAGATGTCTGAGCGTTCTCCGCGGCAGGCACTTGTCGGCTACGAAAAGCAACGATCGCCAACGTGAGCGTGACCAATGGGGCGATGAAGAACAGCGCCACATTGCCATAGGAATCGCGGACGCCGCTATCGCTGGCGTCAAGGATAAGCCAGAGCAAGTAGCCGGCGTAGAAGCCGATAAAGATGAAGCCCTCCCATCGCGTCAGGACATGCCCGTTAGCGAAGATTGGCAGACAGGCCACGGCCACGGCCACCATGATCGGGATATCGACCTGTAGAGCGCTGTCGGCGATCGGGAGAGGGTTCGGTGCGATCAACGAAGTGATTCCGAGGACGGCTAGGAGGTTGAATAGGTTCGACCCGATGGCGTTGCCAACCGCGAGATCGCGATGCCCGCGAACGGCGGCCAACACCGATGTTGCAACTTCGGGTAGTGAGGTGCCGATGGCCACGACCGTCAAGCCAATTACGAGGTCCGACACCCCGAGTTCGGTGGCGATGTCGGTGGCCGCGCTAACCAACGCCTGCGATCCAGCGACCAACAGGCCGAGCCCGAGTAGGAGGAATCCGACATCGGACCACACTGACTTGGCGGCGAGCTGCTCAGAGTCGAAAGCCTCGTCGTATTCGGACTCGACCTGTGGAGCGGTGCCGCGCCTCGCGCTTACCACCGTCCATGTGATGTAGATGACTAGTGCCGCTGTCAACACAGCGCCTTCCAGCCGTCCGAGCTGATTGTTGAGCGCAAAGATGAGCACCAACACCGAGGCGCCAATCATGATCGGGACATCGAGTCGAACAATGCGCTGAGCCACAATGAGCGACCCGCCAACGGCTGCGGCCACTCCTAAGGCGAGCAGGATGTTCGCGATGTTCGAGCCGACGACATTACCGATCGCGATCGAGCCAGCTTCGTCGTCACCACGGACAACATCGCCGATGCTGACAGCCAACTCGGGGGCACTGGTGCCGAAGGCAACCACAGTGAGACCGATGACGACGCTTGAGAGCCCTGTTCTCGCCGCGAGTCGGGCCGCGCCTCGAATCAGCGCCTCGGCGCCGATGACGAGACCCGCGACGCCAGCGATGAGCAGCGCGACAGTGGTGATACTCATCGTGTGTCGAGGCTACGGCTCGTCGTTTGTGCCGCCACCGCTGCCGTCTCTGACCCCTCCGCCGTTGCCGCCGTCGCGGTGCTCAGCAAGAGCCGACTTGGCGCGGGTCCGCCAAGTTTGGTGTTCGCTGACTACATCGGCCTGTTCCGCGATCAGCCCATTGATCTCGGCCCCGATCAGTAGCACGGTGCATGCCAACCACATCCAGGTCAAGCCGAGCAACGCCACACCGGTCGCTCCGACCAGCTCGTTGCCGGAACCGGCGACCCGAACGTACAGGCCGAAACCGAGCGAGAGGATCAGCCAGCCAACGGCAGTGAAGATCGCCCCCGGTACGTCATATCTCCACGGGGTGTGATGGTGCGGGCCGATGTGAAACATCGTTGCGGCCCAGGCCACGAGGACAACCAATGCGCTAAGCAGCCGCAGCAGGAGAGGCACGCCAAACGATCCGGACCAAGACCACAACAACGTCGAAACGGCGATCGCGACCAAGGTGCCGATTGCCAACCCCAGGGCCGCGAGGCGCAAGCGAATGAACTTTCTGGGGTCGACGATGTCGTAGGCGACGTCGAGTCCGCGGATCAAGCCTGCGAAACCGCCTGACAGCGTGAAGATGGCCGTCGCCAGGGAAACGCTCAGTAGCCCGGCTCGCGGCTGATCAAAGAGGCCGCTGATTGCGGCGCGGAGATCCTCGGCTTCAGAGGTAAACGTGCGGTCTACGAAGTCGAGGAAGACTTCCTCCAGCTCGCCCGCCAGACCGGGCCCCAGCAGTGAGACCGACGACATCACTGCCAAAAGCGCTGCCGGAAGGCTGAGCAGCAGCCAGAAAGCCACGCTTGCGGCCGCATCGAACAAGCCGTCCTCGGTGATCTCGCGTCGCAGCTTTGTGATCATCTCCTTCATGACGATTCGATTCTGGCGGCTAAAGAAGGCGTCGCGCTAGTTCCTCGCGGTATTGCCTGGCGCGCTGCAGCTTGAGGTCTTCGTATCCCCGGACCTGATCGGGCAGCGAGGCGATTTCAATGGCATCGTGGAGACCTTCGGCGGTGAGCTTCTTGCTGAGCTTTTTCACCGCCGCGATGAACTCGGGGATCATTGCTCGCTCGATTCGTCGTACAGCGGTCCACCTGAAGGGGTCGGCCGCGGTACCTCGAACGCGTTTCGACGCGCGGAGGGCGCGCATTGCGGGCAGCGCCGTTCTTTGCAGCTCGATCTTGCGACCCATGCCGAATTCCCGCAGCACCGGCGGGTGTAAGTGGTACTTGACCGTCGTTTGCGGCCCGCCGACTGCTTCGTAGGCGCTCCGCGCCTCGTCACTAAGTAGTAGTCGGGCGACCTCGTATTCGTCTTTGTACGCCATCAGCTTGTGCAGATTCCGTGCAACAGCTGCGGTGAAGGCGACGGACTCGGAGCTGATCTCGCTTTCAGCATTCCGTGCCAGTGAGACTACGGAGCGGAAGCGTTGTGCGTAGGCGGCTGACTGGTAGTCGACGAGGTCGTCTGCGAGGCGCTCGATCAGCTCATCGGTTGTTTCTGCTCGCACAGCTGGTGGCAGCCCCGCTGCGGCTTCGACCGCGTCAGGGTCGTTAGTCCAAGCGCGCCCCCAGCGGAATGCTGCGAGGTTCTTGTCGACGGCCACTCCGTTCAGGCCGATGGCCTGCTCGATTGCTTCGGGCGGAATGGGAACCGCTCCGGCCTGCACGGCGGCTCCAAGCATGACGATGTTGGCGCTCGTTGTTGAGCCGAGTAGCCCTCTTGCCAGATCGGCCGCGTTCAAGTACAGGTTGTCGGTGGCGCGCGTTACCTGGTCGACACGTTTGCGGAGCGAATCTACTTGGGGGCGGGGGGCGTCGATATGGGTGACCATCTGACCCGTGGGTACCGAATCGGTCGAGGCCACTAACACGGTGCGGTCCGCTTGCGCTCCAGCGATGTTTGAATCATCTGCGCCGACAAGGAGATCGAAAGCCAAGATGCAGTCGACACCCGAGGAGTTGGCGTGGTTCGATGACGGCGTGTCGCGAGTGGAGATGCGGACATCGCTGCACACGGGCCCTGCCTTTTGCGACAAGCCGGTTTGGTCGAGCCCGCGCACATTGCGGCCTGCCAGCATTGCGGCTGTTCCCAGCACTTGGCTCACGGTGACGACGCCAGTGCCGCCGATTCCCGATAGGCGGACCGTGAACTCTTCGGCGTCGACTAGCGGGTCCGGAACATCAGGGAGAGATTTCGGAGGAGTCGGTAACGCTCTGGGCTCTTGCTTGGCGATGGAGTCGGTGGTCACCGTAGCGAAGGAAGGGCAGTCGCCTTGGAGGCAAGAGAAGTCGAAATTGCAACTGGTCTGATGGATTTTGGTTTTGCGGCCGTATGGCGTTTCGACTGGTTGAACGGAAAGACAGTTGCTCTTGTCGCCGCAGTCTCCGCAGCCTTCACAGATGCGTTCGTTAATCACTACCCGAAAACCCGGAGTGGCGATGGTGCCGCGTGACCTGCCGCGGCGCAGCTCCGCCGCGCAGGGCTGATCGTGGATCAATACCGTGACGCCTTTGACCTCGGCCAGTATCGACTGCGCTTCTTCGAGCCGACTGCGGTCCCAGAGGTCGACTCCGGCAGGGAATGATCCACGCGGGTGGCGTTTGGGGTCATCGCTGGTGACGATTACCTTGCGGACCCCTTCAACGAGCAACAGGGCTGCGAGGTCGGGAACTGAAATCTGACCCTCGGGATCTTGGCCGCCGGTCATCGCGACCGTGCCGTTATAGAGCAGCTTGTAGGTGATGTTGACGCCGCCTGCGACGGCAGCCCGGAGAGCGAGCGAGCCGGAATGGAAGAACGTTCCGTCACCAAGATTCTGGATCAGGTGCTCACGAGAAATGAACGGCGACATACCGATCCACTGGGCGCCTTCTCCGCCCATTTGAGTCAACCCGGTCATTTGGCCGACACGGTCGGGGTCTTGCCAGGCAATCATTGCGTGGCAACCGATGCCGCCGCCAATGAGTGTGTCGCCTGACGCGCGAGTACTGCGGTTGTGCGGACACCCCGAGCAATAGAACGGAGAGCGGGCGACAGTGAGCGGAATTCTTGGCTTCTCTGGTTCGACTAGCTGTTCGAGCGGGCGGATTCGCTCGGCCAGTCGCGAACTCAGTCGGGCGTGTAGCGCTGGCAGGATCTTGTCAACGTCGAGCGACCCACGCCCAGGCACGAGCAGGTCTCCAGTTTCGTTACTTCGGCCGACCACTAGCGGAGTGTTGCTGCTGCCATAGAGCAAGCTCTTGATGGATTCTTCGATGAGGGGGTGTTTGTCTTCGACGACAACGATTTCGTCGAGACCTGCCGCGAAGTCGCGAACCTGCCCGGCATCGAGCGGTGCTGGCATCAGTAGCTGGAACAGGCGAACACCTGCTGCGCTCATGTCGCTGTCAGTCTTCAGCCCAAGCACCGCAAGGGCCTCACGTAACTCATGGTATGCGTGACCTGCGGCGACAATTCCGATCCAATCGTCGGCTGAACGCACGGTGACGCGATTCAGCTTGTTGTCGACGCCGTATTGGCGGACCAGAGGCCACCGCACCTCCTGCAACTCTTGCTCCACGTCAAGCACATGTGGCGCAACGAGGCGGCCGTTCGGTACGGGGTGGAAAGGCTTGCCGCCCATTTCGGTGGCTGGTGCGATCCCGCGCACGCGGTCAGGGTGAACCTCGACAGTGCCAGTGCCGTCAGCGACCGGCGTTACGATCTTGATTCCTGACCACACACCACACGAGCGCGAGAGTGCGACAGCATGACGACCAAGATCGAGGGCCTCTTGCACGTCGCCGGGGAACAGGATCGGCATGAACAGTTCGATCATCGTCGCGTTGCTGCTGGAAGGCAGCGTCGAGGATTTCGACGCGTGGTCGTCGCCGACTAACGCAACCACTCCGCCGTGCACTGAGGTTCCACTGAAGATCGCGTGACGGATGGCGTCTGTGGCCCGGTCAAACCCAGGCCCCTTCCCGTACCAAATGCCGACCACTCCGTCGTACTGGAAGTCGTCGAGTGTTGACGCGAGCTGAGTACCCATTATCGACGTGGCGGCCAACTCTTCGTTGATTGCCGGTTGGACCTTGATCGGTAGGTCCGCAACGGTGGCCGCGGCACGCCGCAGTTCCTCGGTATACGTACCGAGAGGCGAACCTTGGTACCCGGAGGCAAACACCGCGGTATTCAGCCCGAGCTGACTGTCGAGCCGGAGTTGGTCGCCCGGGATGCGAGCGAGCGCTTGCACTCCTGACAGGAACACCGTGCCTTCTTCGAGGCTGAATCGGTCCGCTAAGCGATAGTCGCCACGCGGGACAGATTGCTGGCTGGTCGATGCTGCATTCGCGCCCTTGAAATCAACCACCCTGTATTTGTATCGCACTTCACTTGCTCGGTCGACACTTCCGCGTTACGGACCGTCGAGTCGGCCGCTCAAACGAGGTAGTGGCGAACTGCAAGACGCTCGGCTGAGTCATCACCGGGTACCGGCAGCTGGGCAACTACCCGGAGAT
>JAHRVJ010000341.1 GCA_019090765.1 Ilumatobacteraceae bacterium | reverse complement strand
GATCAGGCTGATCGCCAGGATCTTCGATCTCACGTCAGGAGTTTCTCCTGGAAGAAGTCGAGTACCCGCTCAACACTTTCGTCGTCACGGTGCTCGGTTAGAACGGAATGGTCAAACCTCTTGGCGCTTGGTAGTTCAGCGGCGAGGAAGGAATCACCTAGCAGTTCGCGAAGTGTTGAAAACCTGTCGCCGGTGAACTTGTCACCGCTGTAACGCAGCCCAAGCACCTGACACCCGTCGGCGGCTCGCTGGGCAACAACGGCGGCATCGTCGGGCGACAGGTCGAGGTTGGCGCCGCGCTTCTTGCTGACCGGGAACGGCAACGACGGCTGCGAAACGACCGGGGCGAGCATGATGTCGTCGACCATCATGCCGAGCACAAATCCGCCCGAGAAACACATTCCGAGCGCCCCAACTCCAGCACCGCCGATCTGACTGTGCAGATCGCGAGCGAGTGCTCGCAGCCAGGAAACAACAGGTGAGGTCTGGTTCAAGGCGAAGGTGGTGAACTCCTTGGCGATGCAAACCTTGGTCAGTTCAACGGATGCGTAGATCACTGACGGCGACTTGCCCGGGGTACCGGTCAACGACGGCATGACGACGGTGAATCCCCGATCGACGACCTGGTTCGCGAAATCCGTAACGAGTGGCGTGATGCCGGGAATCTCGTGGATGATGACAATGCCAGGGCCGCTGCCGCGACGGTAGGTGGGGTAAGTGAGATTCGCCGACGAAAACTCGCCGATCTCCCAACCATCGAGTACATCTGTCATGACCATCTCCTCTCAACCAGCAGCGCCTAACGGCGCGGCATCAGCCTGGCCGACCGACGCCTGTGACCTTGCCCCAGTTCACCGCGGCGGTCTTAACTGTACTGCCCGTGTTTGGAGCGTGGACCTGCATTCCGTTACCCAGGTACACACTGACATGGCTGATCGGGCTGTAGAAGAAGATCAAGTCGCCAGGCTGGGCCTGGGCCACCGGCACATGTGGCACCGATGCGTACTGAGCGCGAGATTGGTGCGGCAAGTAAACCCCAGCCGTGCCCCAGGCGTAAGCCGTAAGACCGGAACAGTCAAACGACACGCCGGGCTTTGAAGTTGCATAGCGGTAGGGCACACCCTGCTGGCCGAGCGCTGCTTGCACTGCAATGCCTGAGCGAGAAGAGACTGCAGGCGCGCTGCCACCCGACGATGAAGGTGTCGAGCTACTGCCACTGCCACCGCTGCCACTACCACCGCTTCCGCCATCGGAGTTGCCGCCGCCGGAGTTGCCGCCGCCGGAGTTCGTGTTGCCCCCTGAGGTATTTGACTGGCCGGAATCGGCAGCTGCCTGTTGCTGCACCCGGCGGGCCGACTCACGGGCTCGGCGCTGTTCTTCCTCGGCAACCAACTGGCCAAGCCTGGACTCGGCCTCGGCACGCGCCTTGGTGTACTCAGTGGTCAACGCGTCGGTTTCGGATTGGGCGCTGGTGAGGCTGGCCGCGAGCTGCTCGGCCTGCTGGCGCTTGGAATCGAGAGACTCCCGTTCTTCAACCAGGTCGGCCACGAAAGCGTTTAGTTCGTCGGTCGTTACGTTGCCAGCGCTCAGCGCCACTCGAGCAAGCTCTTCGCGCTGAATGGCGTCGTTGAGATTGCTGGAGTCTTCGAAAAGAGGCCCGAGCGGGGCCGTGCCGCCACCGACGAACGAGCGCTGCGCCATTTCGCCAAGGTTCGACCGCAACTCGCCAAGTTCAGCCTCTTTGGCTGCGACACGGGCCTCGGCTGCGGTGATCTCAACTTCGAGTTGGGCCTTGGTGTCGATTGCCTCGACATAGTCTTCGCCGATCTGATTGGCCCGCTCTTCCAGACGCTCGAGCTCGTCGACAATGTCTTCGACGCGCTGGCGTTGCTGATCGACCGAATCGGCACTGGCCACTCTGGGGGCCATGGCCGGGACGACGAGCGACACAATAATTGCAACCGGGAGGACGCGTAGAAGACGTTTCATACAGCGGGGTACACCCTAGCGAATATGACGAATGTGTTGCGAAATCCTGACGAAACTAAATATGACCGGTGTCACGGCCCTAAAAGTGGGCTTCGAGCCAGTTCCGGTCATTCCCACTCAATCGTGCCTGGCGGCTTCGATGTGATGTCGTACGCAACCCTGTTGATACCAGGTACTTCATTGATAATCCGCTGCGACATCGTCTCCAGAACGTCATAGGGGATCCGCGCCCAATCGGCAGTCATCGCGTCATCGCTAGTGACCGCCCGGATGATGATCGGGTGGCCGTATGTGCGCTCATCTCCCATCACCCCCACCGACCTGATGTCGGCAAGCACTGCAAAGGACTGCCAAATCTCGCGTTCCAGGCCAGCGCTGTGAAGTTCTTCGCGAACTATCGCATCTGCTTCCTGCAATAGTGCAACCCGCTCGCGAGTGACTTCACCGATGATTCTGACACCCAACCCTGGGCCGGGGAATGGCTGCCGCCAGACCATTTCATCGGGTAGGCCGAGTTCGATACCAAGCTTGCGAACTTCGTCTTTGAACAGCTCACGAAGCGGCTCGATGAGCTCCAGACTCATGTCTTCAGGAAGCCCACCAACGTTGTGATGACTCTTGATTACCGATGCTGAGCCATCGACACCCCCACTTTCAATGAGGTCGGGGTAGAGCGTGCCCTGCACGAGATACTTGGCCTCGCTCAACCCACCGGTGTGTTGTTCGAACACTCTGATGAACTGCTCGCCAATGGCCTTGCGCTTTTGCTCGGGGTCGGTGACACCAGCAAGCACATCGAAGAACCTGTCGGCGGCATCCACGTGGATGAGTTCGATGCCCAGGTTCCGCCGAAATGTTTCGACCACCTGCTCACTCTCACCCTTGCGCATCAGACCCGTGTCGACGTAGATACAGGTCAGTTGGTGACCGATCGCCCGATGGACAAGTGCGGCAGCTACCGATGAGTCGACTCCCCCCGATAGCCCGCAGATAACCCTGTCGGAGCCGACCTGAGCGCGAATCATCTCGACCTGTTCGTCGACGAGTGACGACATCTGCCATTCGGCCGG
>JAHRVJ010000340.1 GCA_019090765.1 Ilumatobacteraceae bacterium | reverse complement strand
TTTGCCGACCGATACAGAACACCGCGACGCTTCCGCGCGGTCACTGCTCGACTTCGGACAGCGGCTTGAATAGGACCACCCGCACGTAGTTCAAGCGGTTCAGATCGGCATTGAGTTCAACATCTAGCAAAGGGCCGCCCGACCCAGGACGGTCCGCACGGTTAGCAACGCGACCAACTGGGATACCGGTCGGGGCGAGACTCTCCGAGCCGCCGGCCGTTTCAACGAGGTCACCTTCCTGGAGCACCGAGAGCGACGGGTTGTCTTGGAGAAATCGGATCTGAGCGAGGAGCAGACGTCCCCGACCCTCAAGCACGCCGAATTCCTTCTCGACAACCGCAGCAGCAACGCTAGTAGTCGTGGTGGATACGGAGGACTCAAGGAGTTCGGCGATCTCCGCCAAAGCCTGCTCGTCCAGCGGCTCCCCCGTGTCTGGGTCGCTAAGAATCACCAGATCATCTGAGTCGCCGAAGCTGTCGTCGGGCAACTGCGAAGACCCCGGCAGCGAGGACGCCGACGAGGGCAGGCTGTCGGGCAGTGTCGTGGTTGACGACCCGGTCTCCGGGCTGAGAGTCGTGCTGGGGAACGTGGCCCCCGACTCGACCTCGTCAGGCGTCAAGCCTGAAGGTGAAGTATCAACTGGTACTGCCTCGTCAACGGGCGCTGAAGTGATCTTGACTGCCACAGCAAAACGCTCGTCGGTTATCAGCATCACCCGCGCCGAATTCAACTCGGCGGTAGTGACTCTGCCGATCAGACCGGCCTGATTGACGACTGGCATACCGACTGCGATACCACTATTCCGACCCTTGTTGATTTCTACAATCTGGTCGAAGTTGCTGGCCGCGTAACCAACCACCTGAGCAACCTCGGTCTCGATGCCAGAGAGTGACGGGAGGTTGTACAGCGCCTGCAATTCTTGACTCTCAATAACGGCTGATTCGGCCGCTGCCTGAGTACCGATCAGTCGATCAATCTCATCTTGAAGCGCCAGGTTCTCGCGCTCCAGATCGTCATAGTCGAAAACTCCGTTCCACACTCGCTCAAGCGGGGTCGTAACCACACCAGTGGCTGACTCGACCGGCTCTAGAACCGCAGAAAACACGTCTCTCGAACGATCAATAACGGTGCTCCCACGCAAGTCCAGTGTGAGCAGCAACGCCGAGGTAACTAGCAGCGCGATGATTACACGCCGTCGCCCGACGGTGTAGATGGCCATAGCGACGTTGCCGAGGAGGGTTTAGTTCTCGCCACCGAGCGACATCAACCCGCGCATCGCGTCAATGTTCTCGAGAGCTCGACCGGACCCGATAACCACGCTATACAGCGGCTCCTCCGCGATGCGGATAGGCATTCCCGTCTCATGCGTCAAGCGCTCGGCGAGGCCACCGAGCAGGGCACCCCCACCAGTGATGGTGATGCCATCTTCCATGATGTCTGCAGCCAATTCGGGAGGCGTTTTGTCAAGCGTTGTCTTCACGGCATCAACAATGGCAGAGATCGGCTCCGCTACGGCTTCACGGATGTGCTCGGTGGTGATCTCTACTGTTCGCGGCAGACCTGAGATCAGGTCACGTCCGCGGATGTCGGCAGTGACTTCTTCTTCCATTGGCCAGGCTGAACCCATTTGAATCTTGATTTCCTCCGCGGTGCGATCACCGATTGCCAGGGAGAATTCCTTCTTCACGTACTGCAATACCGCTTCATCAAGCTCGTCGCCGGCCACCCGTACCGACTGCGCGGTGACGATGCCACCGAGAGAGATGACGGCCACTTCGGTAGTTCCGCCACCAATGTCAACGATCATGTTGCCCGATGGCTCATGAACCGGAAGGTCGGCGCCGATAGCGGCGGCCATTGGTTCTTCGATGATGTGGACCGGCTTGCGCGCCCCCGCGTACTCCGCGGCGTCCTGGACGGCGCGCTGTTCAACACCGGTAATGCCCGACGGGACACAGATCACCATCCGCGGCTTGCTCCATTTGGAGGCGTGCACCTTTTGGATGAAATACCGGAGCATTTTCTCGCAGACTTCGAAGTCGGCAATGACACCATCTTTCAGTGGACGAATGGCCTTGATGTGGTTCGGCGTTCGCCCCATCATGCGTTTGGCCTCGAGACCAACCGCGACGGGTCGACCATCGTTAGCGTTGATCGCCACTACAGATGGCTCATCGAGCACGACGCCATGGCCGCGCACATAGATCAGGGTATTCGCCGTGCCAAGATCGATGGCAAGATCACGCCCAAGGCTGAGCGGGTTATTTCGGGCCATTGGCTGGCCGCCTTTCGCGAGCTGTCAGTTCAAGATATTTTAGATCCGACGCTCCAACGGCGCCATGATCGGCATCCTGGAATGTTACAGATTCGGGAAGAAAATCCCGATCTCGCGTGAGGCCGAGGCCAGCGAATCGCTGCCGTGCACCAGATTCTCGGTGAACAGAATTCCCAGGTCTCCCCGGATTGTGCCCGACGCTGCCGTACGCGGATTGGTTGCACCCATCATCGCGCGTACAACTTCCCAGGTGTCTTCGGGACCCTCAACAACCAGCGCCACGGCCGGCCCGCGTCCCATAAAGGCGACGAGATCGGCATAGAAGCCCTTCCCGACGTGCTCTTCATAGTGTCGCGCCAGCGTGTCGGCATCGAGAGTACGCATCTCCATCGCCACGATGTTGAGGTTCTTGGCCTCAAACCGGGACAGGACTTCACCAATGAGCTTGCGCTCCACGGTGTCGGGCTTGAGCAGTACGAGCGTGCGATCTGACATGGCAAGCGAACCTACCGCCCCTCCCCGAAATATGTTGTGATTCGGACGCTATGCGCGCGTTTAACAGCAAATTTCGGGGTGAGCGAGGCCGACCCGACGAAATATGTTGTGATTCG
>JAHRVJ010000033.1 GCA_019090765.1 Ilumatobacteraceae bacterium | reverse complement strand
GTTGCAGTGGCACGGTTCCTCGTGGACGTTGCCGAAGATGATGGCGATCATTCCAACGAGCTGTGGGTGGTCGCGCTCGGCACGAATGATGTCAACCAGTATTCGAGCCCGGACCAACTCGCCGCGGCTGTGAACGAGGTGCTTGGCGCCGTTCCAGAGGAGTCGCCGTTGGTGTGGGTGGACACCTATTTCGAAAGCGAGCCTGAAGCTGCCGGGCTAGTCAACTCAATCGTCCGCGACCGTATCGAGCGGCGTGGGAACGCCGTAATCGCACCGTGGAGCCTCTTCGCTCCAGCTGATGGGGTAATGACGGCCGATGGCATTCACCCAACTGAGTCAGGCAATGACGTGTTCGCGTTCGTTGTGGCCGATACGGTCCAGGCCTTCCTCGACCGCTGATTGGGCTAGCTCTCCCAGCGGGACTGACCGAAGCGATATCCGACCGAGCGCACGGTTTGGATCAGGTTGGCGTGTTCCTCGCCGAGCTTGGCGCGTAGCCGGCGTACATGCACGTCGACCGTGCGGGCGCCGCCGTAGTACTCGTAACCCCATACCCGGCTGAGCAGAATCTCGCGGGTGAAGACCTTGCCTGGGTTTTGTGCCAGGAACTTGAGGAGCTCGTATTCCATGTAGGTCATGTCGAGCGAGCGTCCGTCGATTGATGCTTGATAGGTCTCAAGGTTGAGCGTTAGGTCGCCGTACTCGACCAACTCAGCGCGTTGAATGTCAAGATCTGAGGCAAGGAGGTGCCGGAGTCGAGCTTCGAGTTCGGCGGGGTGAAAGGGCGAAAGGCAGAAATCGTCAAACAGTTGCTCGCGGTGCTCCAACTCAGACAGTTGAGCGCCGCTGACCAGCAGTAGAACCGGAAGTGTGCGGTCACCCTGCTTAGCAAGATTGCGGAGGAAGAGCCAGGCGCCGTCGGGGTCGCTGGTTGCGTCGACGATCGCACCCGACCATCCGCCTTCTGGTTCGTTCTCGGAAACGGGGCCACCTGATGTGATGGCTTTCCAGGTGTATCCGGCAATATCGAGCGTGCGCGCCAGGTCAGGTGAAGCCGGATCGGGGGACACCACCAGAGTCGGTGAAGAGCCGCTCATCGCTCACTCACATCGACTGCAAGTATCGGTCGCGCTCGAACTGAGTGACTTGGGTCTTGTAGCCGCGCCACTCGCTGCGCTTGTTGCGAAGAAACCACTCAAAGATGTGCTCGCCGAGTGCCTCTTGCACGAGTGTCGACTGCTCCATTACTGCGAGTGCGTCGGCCAATGATTGCGGCAGTTGTTCGACGCCCATGTTCTTGAGCGTGTCATCGTCGATTTCGAACAGGTTGGCGTCGGCCTCGTCGGACAACTCGTATTCCTCGCGAACCCCTCGCATTCCCGCGGCGAGCAGCATACTGAAGGCCAGGTACGGGTTGCAGGCAGGGTCAGCGGCCCGGTATTCGATTCTTGTGGCCATTGGATTGCCACGCTTTGGAAC
Organism: Ilumatobacteraceae bacterium; assembly: GCA_019090765.1. Classification (GTDB taxonomy): domain Bacteria; phylum Actinomycetota; class Acidimicrobiia; order Acidimicrobiales; family Ilumatobacteraceae; genus Sva-07. The sequence continues at coordinate 1,148 of JAHRVJ010000033.1, read as the reverse complement.
GGGTACCCGTATCAGACCGCTGCGATTGTTGCGTGCCCAGCTGATGTGGACAGGAGCCTCATACCCGGGAACGAGACGCTTGTAGCTATTGACCGTTTGATTGGTGACAGCGGTGATTTCTGCCGCATGGCGGAGCAAGCCGGCCATGAAAGATTTGGCGACGGGTGACAGGTTGTAGCTGTCGTCGCCGTCAAAGAATGCGTTGTCGTCGCCATTGAACAAGGACAGGTGGACGTGCATCCCTGACCCCTGAAGGCCCTCTAGGGGCTTTGGCATAAACGTTGCGTGGACGTTTTCGTGCGAGGCGACTTCGCGTACGGCGAGCCGAAACGTCATCATGCTGTCGGCCATCGTGAGTGCGTCGGTATGGCGGAGGTCGATTTCTTGCTGGCCGGGTGCGTCCTCGTGGAAGCTGTACTCGACGGGAATCCCCATTGCCTCCAGCGTGCGGATGGTCCGCTTGCGTAGCTCTCCGGTTATGTCGCTCGTGGTGAGGTCGAAATATCCGCCCTGATCGATGGGAACCGGGAGTTGCCCGGCGACCGGTGGCTCGAAATAGAAGAACTCAACATCAGGTGCGATATAGAACGTGAGCCCCGCCTCATGGGCTTCTTTGACATGGCGGCGAAGCACCTGTCGTGGATCGCCTTCAAACGGTGTGCCATCGAGATGATGGATATCGCAGAAGATCCGTGCTTCGGGCGCCTTGGAGTCTCCCCACGGAAGCAGTTCGAACGTGTCAGCATCGGGCATCGCGAGGACGTCTGATTCCTGGACCCGTGAGAACCCGTCGATCGACGACCCGTCGAAGGTCATTCCGTCGATTAGGGCGTTTTCTAGTTCGGCCGGGGAGATCGCCATGCTCTTGAGCGTGCCTAAGACATCGGTGAACCAGAGGCGAACGAGTCGGACCCCGCGTTCTTCCACGCTGCGTAGGACGTAGTCGCGCTGGTCGTCGCGCATTGCGGTCATCTCCCGATTCTCTCGTGAAATTGCAGATAATGCGACAGGGCGGGAGCCGCAGCCCCCGCCCTGTCGAATTTTGGTGACTGGAGCCTGCTAGGTCAGAAGGCTGTCAGATCGGACGGTCGAGATGAACGCGACCGCTACTTCATTGCGCCGCAGATGGTGTCGACCATCAGGCGGGC
>JAHRVJ010000339.1 GCA_019090765.1 Ilumatobacteraceae bacterium | reverse complement strand
GCGAAGAGTTGCTCGACCTCGGCCTGATCGACCGGGTAGGTCTCGCCCGAACGCCACAGCAGCGGATCGAGTTCGCGCAGCAACTCGAACGCCGCATCCTCGCCCAAGGCCTGTACCGCCTGACGCACCAACGCCGACCCGGTGAAGTCCGGCGGTGCCGGGTAGGCAATCCGGCCGGGGTTGGCGCGGGCATATGTGAGAAGTTCATCGAATGAGCGTGGCGGCTCTTTAACCGAGGCCGAGTCGTAGGCGAACACGAACGCCGCTCTGCTCCAGGGCATCTCTTGACCCAGCGTTGGTACTCCAAAGTCGTTCCACAACGTCGCGTCGTCGGGATCCAGCAACGCGGCATTGGGAAGCTGTTGTACCCAGTTGGTCAGCCACAAACCGGCGTCGGCGCCCTGTTCGAAGTTCTTTCCATTCACCCACAATAAATCGATCGCCCCGTCGTCGGTGCCCGCTTCAGCTTCGGTTGCCAGTCGTGCAATCGCGGAGGCCGTGTCGTCGATGGGCACACGCTCCAACGTCACGCCCGCTTCTTGCGCAGCCGTGGCGACCTCGTTGTCGATGTAGGAGTTGAGGGCCGCCTCGCCTCCCCACATCCATAGCCGCACGGTCTGGCCTTCGGCGGCGGCGGTCACCTCAGCCCAGGAAGTTGTGTCGACCTCGGCATCGCCTTCACTGCCGTCACCCGTGATCGCAAACGTGATCGCGACCACCCCGGCGACGACCGCGAGCCCGACAACGATCATCCAAACCGGTACCCCACGCTTCACTGGTTGCCAGCTTCGGTTGCGTCTCTGTCTTGCTTGATCTGCGTCACGATGCTGTCGCGAACAGAATTGGTTGGCGGCGGGCTGCTCCGGCCGAGGGTGGCCAAGTCGGCAAGGGTGGCCTCGATCTTGTCCAGCACCCGACGGCAGACGCGGCAGCCCGCGACGTGGCGGCGGACTCGCTGTTCGGTCGATGGAGGTAGCTCACCGTCACAGAAGTCGTTGAGTCGGTGGCGAACGTCGATGCAGGTACCGTGACGGAGGATTCCAATCATGCTCATAACTTCTTCGATGCGGGCAGCGCCGTGAACGATCCGGTGACGGAACAGGATTTCTCCGGCCGCCCCAATTCGTTGGATGATTTCATCGCAGTTGTCGAGGCTCACGAGCGGCGGGTCGCGTCGGTGATTGGCCGGTTTCTCGACGACCCGCGAGATATCGAAGAAGCCGTGCAAGACACCTTCGTGCAAGCGTGGCGGCATCGCGACGACTTCCGCAAAGACTCAACGCTGTACACATGGCTCTATCGGATCGCGACCAATACAGCGTTGATGAAATTGCGCCGTAAGCAACTCACTTCGGTTGCTATCGATGATGTCGCGGGCGCCGATGTGGGCCGGTTGTCTGATGACCCGCTTGGCCAGCATGCCGAAACTCTTGTCGTTGTTGATCGTGTCCGCGCCGCGTTGGCTGACCTCCCCGATCACTACCGTGCGGTGGTGATCTTGCGCGATGTCGAAGGACTCTCCAACGCGGAGGTGGCCGACGTGCTTGAACTACCGGTTACAACGGTGAAAGCTCATCTGCACCGTGGCCGCGCCGCGCTTCGTCGGTCGCTGCACCGCCGCGACTGACTCTTTGGCAGCCCAGAATTGACATCGGGTGTCCGCGGTGGAATGCTCGGCGAGCCTTGACCGCTGGCGGCGAATCCAAACTGCTCGCAGCGATGAGGAACTGACAAGCAGATCTGAGCTCAGATCCGCTCTGACTACATAGATCCAACTACATAGAGGGGTAGCCCGTCTTAGGGCACGAACGATGAGATTGCAGGGAAAAGTTGCCATTGTTACTGGGGCCGGTCCGAATATTGGCGCCGGGTTGGCCGAAGGGCTAGCAAAGGAAGGTGCGATCGTTGCCTGTAACGATCTGTCCGCGGAAACGGCCGTGGCGGCGCTGGCACGAGTTGAAGCAGTTGGCGGCCAGGGAATGGCAATACCCGGAGACGTCACCGATGAGGCGTTCGCCACGCAGGCCATTGCTGAGGTAGCGGAACGCTTCGGGCATGTCGACATCCTCATCAACAGCGCCGTTCAGTTCAATCTGAAGGGTCTGCTCACGATGCCCGTCGATGAGTACCGCAAGCAGGTCGACATCATTCTGACCGGGGCATTCATCTGGACGAAGCACGTCGCCGAAACGATGATCGAGAACGGCACCAAGGGCAGCATCATCAACATCCTGTCAACTGCCGCCTGGCAAGGACACCCTGGCAATATCGGCTACTGCACCGGCAAGAGCGGGTTGATCAACTTCACCAAATCCGCCGCGATGGAGTTGGCCGAGTACGGCATCCGCGTCAACACGCTCACTCCCACGGTCACCTTTCCGAGGGGGGAAGACGGGCAGCCGCAAACGCTGGCCGACGTGTTGCGAGCGAGGGGCATCGACCAAGACGCGATGGGTGCGGAGAAGTATCCGATGGAATTCGATGGGCTTCCGCTGGGCAGAATTCTCACGCCTGAGGACTACGTCCCAGCTGCCGTACTGCTCGCCTCAGACGAGGCGGCGATGATGACCGGCATCGACATCACCGTCGACGGTGGTGCCCTCGCCAAGTACTGGCCGTGGACGCCGAGCACCTGAACCTCGTAAACAAACTCGTAGATAGATCTCGCAGATTAGGGAATTTGGTATGAATCAGATGAAGTACAACAAGCCCGCATTGTTCGCTCCGGTTGGCAATGGATTGGAGATGCATTACAACCGAGAGAAGGGTGGCGGCGACCCGCTGATTCTGCTCCACGGCGGCGGCCAGGGAGCCGGTGGTTGGACAAACTGGAAGACCAACCTGAAACCCCTCGCGGCAGCCGGCTACGACGTGGTTGCTCCCGATGCGATCGGGTACGGCCTATCGAGTAAGCCCGAAGACGGCGACTTCGATTTCGATTCGCTGGTCGCGGCGTTCTCGCGATTCGTCGACGAGATGGGTTACGAGAAGATCTC
>JAHRVJ010000338.1 GCA_019090765.1 Ilumatobacteraceae bacterium | reverse complement strand
TCACGCAGCTCACGCGGTGCAAGCTTGCGGCCTTTCGGATGTGCTCACCGTCGCTGCGACCGATCCGACCGCGCGGAGTGTTGACGACGAAGCTGATCTGTCCGTCGGCGATCAATTCCACCGCTGTTGCACGTTCCTCGTCGGGGTCGATCCGATCTTGTACCTTCGCGAGCACCTGATCCACCGGTACTCCGAAACGCCGCAGGTAGGCAGCCGTGCCAGCAGTCGCAACCACTCCGAGACCCAAAGCGCGCAGTCGCTGAGCGACGATTAGACCGGCTGGTTTGTCAGGATCGGCAAGTGAAAGGAAAACTGTTCCTGCGGCTGGCAGGAAGGTGCCCGCGGCCAATTCGGCTTTGTAGAAAGCCTTTCCGAACGTGTCGGCGATCCCCATCACCTCACCGGTGGAACGCATTTCTGGTCCGAGCGCCGGATCGACTTCCGGGAACTTGCTGAAGGGAAGGACCGCTTCTTTCACCGAGACGTGACCGGCAACCGGTTCGCTCAACAATCCCTCCTCACGCAACTCCGCGAGCGATGCCCCGAGCATTACACGGGTGGCGACCTTCGCAACTGGAACACCGGTCGCTTTGGCAACAAACGGGACGGTTCGGCTGGCGCGCGGATTGGCTTCGATGACATAGACCGTCGTTCCGACCACCGCGTATTGAACGTTGATCAATCCACTCACGTCGAGCCGATTGGCGATCGCGACGGTGTAGGCCTCAATCACCTCGACCACCCAAGACGGCAAGGTCGGCGGCGGAATCACACAAGCAGAATCGCCTGAGTGGACTCCGGCCTCTTCAACGTGCTCCATTACGCCAGCGATCAACACCTCACCGGTGTGGTCGCGGATCGCGTCGATATCGACCTCGGTCGCGTCCGCCAGGAATCGGTCAATCAGCACCGGGCGTTCAGCTGACAGCCCACCCTCTTTGCCGAGGCTGCCGAAGCCAGCCAATTCATCCATCGCTAGCGCGAGATGTTCACGGTCATGGACAATTTGCATGGCTCGGCCGCCGAGCACGTAACTCGGGCGAACCAGCACGGGGAAACCGATCTCGTCAGAGATCGCCAAGGCCTGTTTGAGGTCTGTTGCCGTGCCACCGGGAGGCTGCGGGATGTCTAGCTCACCGCAAATCACATTCCAGCGTTCACGATCTTCTGCGGCGTCGATCGCGTCCGGCGACGTACCTGCGACCAGTTCTGGCGGAATGTCTCCTGCGAGCTTGAGCGGGGTTTGTCCGCCGAGTGAAACGATCACCTTCTGCGGCTTCTCGGCATCGATGACGTTAAGCACATCTTCGTAGGTCAGCGGCTCGAAGTACAGCCGGTCAGAAGTGTTGTAGTCAGTTGAGACGGTCTCCGGGTTGCAGTTGACCATGATTGTCTCGAAGCCCGCCTCGCCCAACGCGAAGGAGGCGTGTACGCAGCAATAGTCGAACTCAATTCCTTGGCCGATACGGTTCGGGCCAGATCCGAGAATGACCACCTTGGCGCGGTCAGAGTCGCGGACCTCGCTCTCGTCTTCATAGGTCGAGTAGTGGTACGGCGTCTCGGCCGCAAACTCCGCGGCGCACGTATCAACGGTCTTGTACGTCGGAATCACGCCCGCCGCAATCCGTGCCGAACGCACCTCGGACTCTTCTAGATCCCAGAGGTACGCGAGCTGGGCATCGGCGAAACCAAGCCGCTTCGCGCGCCGCCATGAACGCTTCGACATCCCGCTCAGCCCGTCCTCGGCCAGCGCAGCTCGTTCTTCGACGATCATCAGCATCTGGTCGAGGAACCAATGATCAATCGCCGTAGCCGCATGCACCTCATCGACCGACACACCTCGATGCAGCAGTTCACCAACCTGGAGGATGCGATCTGGGGTTGGGATTGCGACCATGGCAAGTAGTTCAGCGTCGGAGAGTTCAGCCAGCTGCTTTTCGGCAGGATCACAGTTGAGTCCAGCCCGACCCTGTTCGAGAGATCGGATCGCCTTCTGCAGGCTCTCAGGGAATGTGCGCCCGATCGCCATCACTTCGCCAACCGACTGCATTTGGGTGCCCAAAATTCCGGTGGTGCCGGGAAGCTTCTCAAAGGCCCACCGCGGAATCTTGGTCACGACATAGTCGATAACCGGCTCGAAGCAGGCAGGGGTTGCATTAGCAAACGGTGCCTTCGCTTCACGCACCTGGGCAGAACCATCATCATGATCGCGAGCGGTGATGTCGTTGGGGATCTCATCGAGGGTGTACCCCACCGCCAGCCGGGCAGCGATCATCGCGATCGGGAAACCGGTTGCTTTGGACGCGAGAGCCGACGAGCGCGACACACGGGGGTTCATTTCAATTACAACCTGGCGCCCATCGGCGGGGTCAACAGCGAACTGAACGTTGGAGCCACCAGTTTCGACACCGACACGCCGGATACATGCCAAGGCCGCGTCCCGCATCAACTGGTACTCGACATCGGTGAGGGTCTGAATCGGCGCCACCGTGATCGAGTCACCGGTGTGCACCCCCATCGGCTCGACATTCTCGATTCCACAAATGATCACACAGTTATCCGCGTTGTCACGCATGACTTCGAGTTCATATTCCTTCCAGCCCGCGATCGATTCCTCTACGAGAATCTCCGTAATCGGGCTCGCTGCGAGTCCGCCGACAACGATCCGCTCGAATTCTTCGGCCGTGGAGGCGATACCCGTGCCATGCCCGCCGAGGATGTAGGCCGGGCGAATGATCACAGGCAAACCGAGTTCAGCAAGGACCCCTTCGGCTTCTTCCAACGTGTGAGCGGTTCCCGAGTTCGGCACTTCGAGACCGATCTCGACCATCGCCTCTTTGAACAGCGCTCGGTCTTCGGCTGTTGCGATGGCCTCCGCATCGGCGCCGATCATCTCCGGCGTTCCGGGAACGCCAATCAGGCCGCGTTCGTGAAGCTCCATTGCGACGTTCAGTCCGGTTTGACCACCGAGTGTTGGCAAGACTGCGTCGGGCTGTTCCTGTTCGATAATCGCCGCCAACACCTCCCACTGGAGAGGCTCGATATAGGTCGCGTCGGCGAAGTCAGGGTCGGTCATGATCGTCGCAGGGTTGGAGTTGGCGAGGATCACTCGATACCCCTCCTCACGCAAGACTCGACAGGCCTGCGTGCCGGAATAGTCGAACTCGCAGGCTTGGCCGATCACGATTGGGCCTGATCCGATGATCAGAATCGATTCGATATCAGTGCGCTTTGGCATCAGTGGCCGCCCTTCGTCGCGATGATCTCGCCGAACTGTTCGAAGAGGTAATTCGAGTCATGCGGACCTGGGTTGGATTCTGGATGATGCTGAACGCTGAAGGCCTGCTCGCCGATCACCTGCAGCCCCTCACATACACCGTCGTTGAGGTTCACGTGAGTCATCTTGGCTTTGCCGCTGAGCGAGTCGGGGTCGACCGCGAAGTTGTGGTTCTGGCTCGTGATCTCGACCCTCTCGGTGAACAGATTCTTCACTGGGTGATTGCCACCGTGATGACCGAATGGGAGCTTTACGGTTCCGGCACCGATTGCCCGGCCGAGCAACTGGTGACCAAGGCAGATACCGAAGATCGGTACGTTGCCGAGCAACCCAGAGATCGCGTCGACGCCATAGGGCACCATTTCCGGATCACCGGGACCATTGCTCAGGAATACGCCATCGGGCTCGCGGGAAAGAATTTCTGCCGCTGTCGTGGTGGCTGGCACGACCTCCACCGTTCCGAGCCGTGCAAGGCTGCGGCCGATGTTGCGTTTCATCCCGTAGTCGATGGCCACGATACGGACCCGACTATCCGCGTCGACCGCATCGATGGTGTAGCCCTCCGACACCGTCACCGCCCCAACCAGATCGATGCCGTCGGTGCCGGGCTCCGCGACCGCCGCGGCACGCAACTCGACGAGCGAAGCTGGTCCGGCAACTGGGCCGAACGCACCGGGCATCGCGCCCGAGTCACGCAGCAACCGCGTCAGGCGACGAGTGTCGATGCCAGTGATGCAGGCAACGCCTTGACGCTTGAGCATTTCGGCCAAACCTTCTTGGGCCCGGTAGTTGCTGTGGCGACGAGCGAGCTCGCGCACCACCACACCTCTGCAGAACGTTCCACGCGATTCGAAGTCGGTCACATTGACGCCGTAGTTACCAATATGCGGGGATGTGAACGTGATGATCTGTCCCGCGTAACTCGGGTCGGTGATCACTTCTTGATACCCCGACATCACCGTGTTGAAGACCACCTCGCCAGTGGCGACCCGAGTCTCCGCTCCCACCAACTCACCTTCGAAAACGCTCCCATCGGCCAACACCAAGGCGCCTTCTCGAACCACCGCCCGGGTCACGCCCGTCACCAGCTACCCCCAGCCATCTTTGTGTCAGCAGCCAGCTTTGTGTCAGACCGGGTTTGTGTCAGCACATACCGGTGTTTCACCGGTATGTGCTGACACAAACCGTCTTGCCCTGATTTCTGCGGGGAGGTGGGCTGCATGATCATGCAGGATACTCGATGTTGATGCATTAACGTTGGGGCTTTCCGTCGATGACGACGGCTGAGCCGTCGAAGATTGTGTGGCGCACTCGACCGCGAAGCGGGGTGCCGACATAAGGAGTGTTGTGGCTCTTACTGGCCAGCTGTGCGGGCACCACTTCCCACTCGACTTCAGGGTCGAAGATGGTGATGTTGGCTGGTTCGCCTGGGTCGATGGGGCGACCTTGATGATCGCTCACTCCAGCGATCGCGGCGGGCTTCCACGACATGGCGGCGATCACGTCGGCGATTGGCATCTCAAGATGGGCAAGCGATACGGCCAGCGCCGTCTCCAACCCGAGCATCCCCGGCGGTGCTTGGTCGAGGGGACGTTCTTTGGTCTCGGGCGGGTGCGGCGCATGATCGGTCGCCAACGCGTCGATCGTGCCGTCGGCCAGCCCCTCGCG
>JAHRVJ010000337.1 GCA_019090765.1 Ilumatobacteraceae bacterium | reverse complement strand
TCTGCTGGCTCAGTGGTCGCGTCGAGAGCGATGGTGAGGTGACGTTTGCGGCGGGTGCGGGTGAGAACTTGGCGGTAGCAGATCGAGTGCAGCCAGGTCGATACTTTGGCGTCGCCTCGGAACGATGCTGCTGATCGGTAGGCCTGGACGAAGGTGTCCTGGACGATCTCTTCGGCATCGGAGCGGTTTCGGATCATTGATGTCGCCATGACCATCAGGCGTTGGCGATGCCGGCTGATTAGTTCCGTCATGGCATCGGGGTCATTGAGGCGGCGCAGGAGGACTTGATCGTCTAGGGCCGCGACGTTGTCGGCCGGTCGGAGTCGACGCAGACGGCCCATACAGCTTGTAGTGAATCTACGTTCTGGGTGTGCATCGCTCGGCCATGCCGAAACGAACTCGGCGTCCACAGCGAAAGGTCTGTCGAGCACGGAGTGGCCGAGCGGAAGGTTCACGGCTGGAGGTCGACTTCGATGACGGACACCTCAACTTCGGTATTGCCTGGCGACGTGTAGACGCGTAGCGCATAGTTGATCAACGAGTCCCCATTCACGATGTCGCAGAACAGCGCGTAGTAGGACGATCCATCATCGTCGCCGTCTGTTGTGAATGGGTCCTCGCAGCCGACAACGGCGGATCGTTCTGCGATCCACGCTTTGACGTCGGCGGAGGTTGCAGTGGTCGGGTAGTTCAGAATAACCATGTCGGTTGCTCGCATTGTGGTCGGCGATCCGGCCAGTGGCGGTACGCCGATTGCTTCGATGACAGCATCAGTTGTCAAGGCCTCAGGCAGAACGTCCAGACCGTCGGGGTTGTCAGCTGAGTCGGTTTCCGTTTCGGTCTCGGCTGGTGCTTCGTTGGTGTCCTGAGCCGAGGGTGTCAGCGGCGGTGGCGATTCGAAGGTGTAGGTGCTAGCGATACGCACAGCTGCTTCGAGGTCGGCAACGGTCGGTGCGAAGACGTTGATGAGCACCCATCCCGGTTCATCGATACGACCCATCGCAATTGAGAACACTGTCGATGGCGTTCCGGCGCAATCCATGAACGGTTGCATGATTGAATCGAACACGCTGTCAGAGAACCGTTCGCGTTCCAACGGTGTGCAATCGTACATCCACGGCGCGTTGTCGATGATGACATCAAAGGCGTCTTCGAGATCAACGTCGGCGCTGAATACCACCGCAGCAACGCCTGCTTGGTCGTAGGTTGTTCCCGCAGCCGCGTCGAGAGCATCAACATCAATAGACGCCGACAATGCAGGCCGGTCCGCTCCGCCCAGGAACACCGGCGCGGTTCGACGATCAACCCAATCGGCTGGCACGTCGAAGGAAATCGTTCCCGTGTCATCGGTGACATTCACGAATTCGGTATACGGCGTACCGGCCGGGGGTGCCTCGGCCACAACGGGTGGCGGTGTCGTTGCTATGTCAATGGCTTCGTCAGCGACGGCCAGTACTGGGCTTAGTCCACCGACACCTCTCACCGCGCCAGCAAAGAAGTTGCCGTCACGTGTGATCTCGATCGGTAATTCGCCTTCGCCGGCCGATCGCACGATGGCGCAATAGTCGGCCAACGTCGCGTCGCGCCCTACCCGGACACCTTTCATGCGCGTGATCACATCACCGGGCTGGATGCCAACCGCCGCCGCTGGTGACCCAGCTTCGACCGAAACCACCCACACACCTGACTCATTGGTCTTGTCATCGAGCACTGCCACGGCGTTCAGTCCAATCGAGTCGACATCAACACCGGCACCCAGGGTTTCGACAATTGGTGCAGCCACCGAAGCCGGGATCGCGAAACGACCCGAATCCGACGCAGCAACATTCACACCGACGACGTCACCTCGATCATCGAGAATTGGACCGCCGGAGTTACCGGGTGCAAGCTCCGCGTCATGTCGCAGCAGTGAAGCAATCGACGCCCACGGTGTCGATCCGTCGTTCTCGACGCGAGCAACGATGCCGCCCGTCAGTGTCAACCCCGGATCACCCTGCGGGTAGCCGGCTGCACGAATACCAAGCCCAGCAGATACGTCATCATCTGACCAGGCCAAAGTCGAGTAACCGTCACCGGCGAGATCGATGACAGCTAGATCGCTGCACTCGGACCTCGCGACCACTGTCGCTGCGATGGGTTCGTCGACTCCGTCGAAGAACACCTCAACCGATGCCGCACCGGCGACCACGTGGTTGTTCGTGACTGCAAAACCAGACGGATCGATGACGAACGCCGAGCCTGAACCAGCAACCGAATCCAACTGGCCGAAATCGGGTGACTCAAACGTCCCCGTCGTGACCACACGCACCACCGTCTGTGACAGATCTGTACCAGCACCAACTGATAGCTCACCTGCATCTTCGGCAACTACCACCGAGTCCACGGCCGATACGCCGCCTGACGTATTGATGGCTGCGTCGTTTGTCGACCCGGAGCAGGCCGCACCTATCAAGGTCATCGTGACTATGAGAACAAGTGAACGTTTCATGGCGGGCCTCCTCGGCCGATAGTGACTATTGCACCCTCAGACGCGGCCGCAACTCGAATCGCCAAACCAACACGAAAAACTTTTGCACAGCCGCCATCTGCGAGTCATTCAGCCGATCATCTTTGGCGTTCGCCGGGAATGACGCGTCCGATTGGCCATGCCGACTCCCGCTATCCAAACCCGCACCCTGACTATCGCATGCCTTGTATTGCTGAGTCCAGTGTTCTGTCTCAGTCGCCCGCTCTTGGCTGCACAGTCGACGGAGGGAGATCTCGGTGACAGCATCGAGCGGATACTCGAATCGGTTCTGCCGACACCACCAACACCGCCGCCTCCGTCTACTCCTTCGCCCACCAGCCAGCCACCCCGTACAGCACCAG
>JAHRVJ010000032.1 GCA_019090765.1 Ilumatobacteraceae bacterium | reverse complement strand
TCCACCTTCGATGAGGCCCGGTCCTTCGAGCGCAACGGCTACCAGGTCACGCAATGCGGTGGCCGCTACGACGTGTTTGCCCGAGTCATTTGCCGCCAACTGTTTCGCCGACGCCCCAACAATGTCGCCACGATCGAGATCTGGAACGGGGTCCCTTGGTTTGGGCCAATCTGGGCGCCGCACCGTCGGATTGTCTGGATGCATCATGTTCACCGTGCGATGTGGGACGACGCCTTGCCACGCCCACTGAACTACCTCGGCCGCTTTCTGGAGACACGATTCGCGCCGCTGTTCTACTGGCGTAGCCAATTCGCGACTCTGTCGGATTCCTCAGCGCAGGAGATCCTCGATATCGGTATCAGTTCGAATCGTCTCGCGGTGATTCCACCAGGCGTCCACGAGCGATTCACCCCCGACGAATCGCGTCGCAGCGAGCATCCGCACGTGGTGGTTGTTGGCCGTCTGGCCCCGGTGAAACGACAGCAGATGGCACTGGAATCGCTGGCGGCGGCGCGTGAGGACCATCCGGATTTGACTGTCGATCTGGTCGGTGACGGTCCCGACCGCCCGGCGATCGAGAAGTGGGTTAACGACAACGACGCCGACGGCTGGGTTCAGCTGCGCGGACGAGTCTCCGATGAGGAGCTAGTCGAGGCGTACCGGCGGGCGTGGTTGGTGGTCAGCGCATCCCACGCCGAAGGGTGGGGGATGTCGTTGACCGAAGGTGGAGCATGCGGAACGCCATGTGTTGCCACTGACATCGCGGGTCATGCCGAGGCCGCGATTGCTGACACCACGGGGTTGCTGGTCGCTGATCCAATCGAGATGGGTGCTGCGCTCACTGCGCTGCTGTCAGATGACGACCGGCGAAGAGGGTTCGCGAAGGCGGCCATGCGGCATGCTGAGGGTTTGTCTTGGAATGCGGTGGCGGCCAGGCAATTAGACCTGCTGGCCGATCGCGTCGCGTCAGGTCGATGATCGCGGAGTTCGGTATGCGCGACCTCGTCGACGCAGGGTGAGTAGGTCGGCAAGGCCCCAGTATGTGACCAGTCGAAAGGCTTCGCTGACAATGCCGCGGTTCATCTTTGATGATCCTGCGACGCGGTCTCGGAAAGCGATTGGGATCTCGACAACCGCGAGGCCAGCACGCACCGTGCGGTAGGTCATCTCGACTTGGAAGCCGTAGCCGCCAGCCTGAACGCCCTCAAGGCCGATCGTTTGAAGGGTGTCGGCGCGATACACCCTGTAGCCCGCGGTGGCGTCGTTGACGGCGAGGCCGAGCATGATTGCGGCATATCGATTACCCCAGCGTGAGAGCCATGTTCGTCGACGCGGCCATCCGATAACAGACCCTCCAGGTACGTACCGCGAGCCGATCACAAGATCAATACCGCGTTCGGCCACGTCAAGCATCGTGGGCAGCACAGCAGGATCGTGTGAGAGGTCGGCGTCGATTTCGACCATCGCGTCGTAGCCGTCGTCGAGGCCAATCTGGAACGCATGCAAGTAGGCGTCGCCGAGCCCACGTTTCTCTTCGCGGGTGACCAGCCTGAGTCGTGTGTCGCGCTTGGCTCGCTCGGTAACAATGGCCCGAGTGTCATCGGTAGACGCGTCGTCGATCACCAGGAAATCGGCGTCGGGGACGTGCTCATCGAGCCGGTCCAGGATCTCAGAGATATTGGCCGCCTCGTTGTGAGTTGGCACGATAATCAGGGTTCGCACGAGCACCGAAGGCTAGTCGTCGGGAAGGTCGAAACTCCCAGGCGATGCTGGCTCGGACGCACGGGGTGACACGCCACGAGGGATAATCGCACTCACCACTACAGCTGACACGGCCACCCACACGAGCGGCGAAGTCCAGCCAAATCGGTCAGGCCAGTCTGGTCCTGGGGGGAAGTCGTAACGCCACTCGGAGGCAATCACTGCGCCCGCAACGATGCTGCCGGTCAGCACTACGACCGTTGGAGCGAGCCACCTCCAGCGTGCACCTAGAAGCGCCATGGCGAGGGCACAGACTGCCGCCGGTAGGCCGCCGACGAACCAGATCACAACTACCAAGACTCCTGCCAATGCAGCGAGCCGTCCGCGGGTCGTCTCCTCGACTGGCCCTAAAGCCTGCTCATGAAGCGGTATGGGCTTCGGGCGTCGTCCGAACAAGGCGAACCCGAGCACACCGATGCCAGCGAGCAGGGAGAACCAGAGGGCCAGCCGTATGGTTTCCTGGGGTTCCCAGCGCAGCTCGACCGATCGGTCGCTTACTCCCGATGGAAGCACCCACCCATTTGCGTAGCCGTCAATCAGAATTGGTGGACCAAGATCGACCCCGTCGATGCTTGCGGCCCACCCCTCGTTCCAGCTTTGTTGGAGGATCAGCCAGGACGGGGTCGCCGACGCCCCTACTTCGAGGTCGAGTTCGGTGGATTCGATTCTCGTTGCAGTGACCAGCGGCGCTGCAGCCGCTGGTCCATCGGAGGTACTCCGTGGGTCGCTATCGAGGGTCAAGCGGTCGACATCGATGCCAGAGGATGCAGCAGGGAACGCAGCAAGGTGATGTCGACCAGCGGCCAGATCGATTGTGTCTGAGCAGGCCTCTAACGCGAGTTCGGCGTGGGGGAGCGCATCTTCAGCCGGACCAAGGATGCGTACCGGCAGCGGCTCACCATCGAGCACGAGGATGTCGTCTCGGCATTCAAGATCGAGTGGAGGTCTCTCGGTTGAACCAGTCGATGTTCGAACCTCGCCGGTAACGGTGAATGAGCGGCCATCGGGGACCTCGAACTCGCGGAGCAGAAATGGTTCAGGCGACAACTTCAGCGGTGAAGCTGACTCAGCACGCTGGCGGGTCAAGAGGTAGGTCAGGCGCTGCTCATCAAGTTGGCCATCGTCGATGACTTCGAAGTCGGCGAGGTCGGGAACACGAACGAAATAGTCATCGGCGACGCCGGGGATAGTGACCTCAGCAAAGCCGACGCTCGGCTGACCGATGTAGTGACTGAGTTCCCCCAGATTGTCCGCGAGCACCTCGATTCGCAACTCGGTAAATGGCGTACCTGGAAGGGCGACCTCTTGGCCCGGCAGCTGCCGGGAGCTTTCGTTCAACACCACATCGAATGATGTCTCGTCGTCAAGCGTGACTCGAATTTCGGTGATGAAGCGACTGGTAATCCCGGTAGTTGGCTGGAGAATTGTGATCGTGGTGGCCGAAGAGGGTTCACGCAGGTCAACTTCCCAAACCAGATCGGCGATTCCTGCGAACACCCCGGCGCGCCAAGCAGTTGTCGGGTCGCCATCAATCGCGAAGCGGGGTGCATCTTCGGGAATCTGGGCCACCCGGTGTCCGTAATAGCTGGCACGAACCGCGCTGACCTCTCCGCGATGAACGCCAATCGTCTTCCAATCGGTGTTGTCGCTGAAGATGTCCAACTGGGCGTCACGGGGATCGTTGTCGATTTGGATCGCCTCAGCGGTTTCCAACGGGCCAAGGTTGGCGCTGACGGTGGCCCAGTGGCGGCTTTGTTTGCGGTTCGTGTCGCTGATCACCCACCACGGGTCATCCCCGATTAGTTCCGGTTCGAAGCTGCCGTTCGCCGCCAGGTCGGCAAGGGTTCCTGCGTATAGCAACGGCCGCTCAGGGTCGAGGAGGCCTGCGCCGGCCATGTCGACAATGCCATCGCCGCTACCGGCCAGCACTATTGGAGAAGCCGCCGAAACGGAGGTGACCGGTGGTGTCGGCGTTAGATCGAAGGCCGCGACCGCTGGGAAGTCTTGTGCCGCGTCGAGGCCAGTCGCCGTTGGCTGGTCGAGAACTGGAAACAGTGTTTGATCGGTAATCAGCGGCCCGGCATGGTCGGGGTCGCCGAGGGCGCTGGTGATATCGGTCCAGAGTTGTCCGGGTTGGACGAGGCCGTACCGTTCGTGTTCGAGGTCGTTGCGGGTGACGATCGTGTCGACTCCGAACCGCTGTGCGACTATCGCCAACGACTCGGGTTCAAACCATCCTTCGGGCAGGCGTCGCTCAATGGCGTTCAGCAGATCGGCGGTACCTGCGCCACCCTGAGGTACGAGTTCTCTGGCCAGGTATGGACGATCCAGAATTCCAGGCAACGCGGGGTCGACGGTTCCTCCCCACCGGTAGTTGGCAAAGTCTGACGCTGGCAACTCATATACCCGCCCGCCGCCATCGGGATCGCGAGTCTCATCGAGCCAATCTGCAAGTTCGACCTCATACGCGGGTAGCGCTTCATCACGGAGCAGTGATGGTGTGAGCGAATCCGCGGTAAACCACGGAAAAAGCTGCACCATCAGGAGGCCGATCGCCCCGGCTGGTACCAGCAGGTCCCAGCGTGTGTCTTGCCTAGTGCTCCGAACGCGAGCCCGGAGCCGACCACGTAAGTACTCGCTGGATGCTCCCAGGCCGAAAGCCATCGCAAGAATCACTAGGGGCGCGGCGCGGGGGGTTGAGCGCATCGCCAGACCAACGGTGGTGTCTGATGCAAACCAGTCAAAAATTGACCCGTAGGCAGTGGAGGATCCGAGTGGGGCCGCGCCGACGCTGATCGCGAGGCCAATCAGCAGTAGCAGCGCAGCAGTAGCGCGGCGTGGGAATGTCACCAAGAATCCCAGTAGCCCGGCGCCGGCAAGTGCGAACCCGAGCGCGATGATTAGTGGCTGGTCGATGTAGGGGAGTGAGGGCCCAACCCAAAGGTCGACGTTGTCGCCTCCGTAGAAGAACCAGTATCCAAGGCCGCGCAGCACTTCGGCCGGTGTACTGGCGCTCGCAACTGAGTCGTAGGTCTCGGTGTACTCAAGGATCGGGAGCCCGTAGTTGCCCTGGATCCGGAGCGCTGCGATCCACCAGACCGAAACAGCGGCCGTGAGCGCGCCAATTTTTGCGGCAGCGCGAACGGCGGCCCCCGGCGTCACCCGTTTTGCGGTTACATCGGCGACCAACCAGATCACCGGGCCGAGACCTGCCAACAACAACGCGGTGGCGTTGACACTCCCCACGAGGGCAACAACCACGGCAAACTGTGCCGCCGGCCGCCACGACTTGGTTCGCGCGGCTTTGGCCGCCAGCAGAATCATCCAGGGCAGCGCAGCCCAAGGCCCGAGGATCACCGAGAGTCGCGCCAAGTAGCTGAGTAGGTACGGGCTGAACCCGTAGGCGAAGGCGGTGACGAGTGCCCCGGTTGCTCCCCAACCAAGCCATCGCGCTAGACGGTAGGTCCCGTAGGCGGCGGCAAATACCAAGGTGCCCCATAAGAGGCGCTGAGTGAACCAGTCGGGGCTGCCGACGGCTTCCATCACCCAGTAATACGGCCCCAGTGGGAACAGGTAGCCAATATTCTGGTGAGGAACCGTTCCGGCACCGACGGTGGGGTCCCACATTGACGTTGCCTGGGAGAGCACTGCGCTGGGATCAAGGGTGAGATAGGTCTTGGTGTCTGCACTGACCCGGCCCGGAGACGTCAACAGGATCGGAACGTAGGAGGCAACAGCAAGCAGGATCGCGATGGCTCGATCGGGTGCGTTTATGGCCCAGCGTCTAGCGGCCTGTATCGGACCAAACATTCTGTGAGAACCTACAGTGCGCTATCGTCCGATCTCTATGACCGCGTCGCACGAGATGCCGCATCGCGGGCCTGAACGTACATGAGCGCCACCCTCCAAGCACCCGCAACTCCAACCGATACCGGGCGACAATGGTTCGCGGGGCTCAACGGAATCCGTTTCATCGCGGCCTTTCTGATCATCCTGCATCACGCAGGATTCGCTAGCGGGGCAACTTTCCGGTGGGATTTCGTGGGTCTGCTGCTGGGCCGGATGGACATCGGCGTGTCGATCTTCTTTGTGTTGTCGGGGTTTCTCCTATTTCGACCGTTTGTGGTGGCGCAGTTTGCAGAATCGCCACCGCCGCCAACCGGGCCATTTTGGGCGCGGCGTGTCGTAAGAATATTCCCGGCCTATTGGGTGGCGTTTCTGTTCTTGCTGGTGATCGGGACGATTTCGGTCGATGGGGTACGCGGTTTTGTGCTCTCGTTTTCCCTGCTGCACATCTATTCGCCGTCAACTGCAGTCACCGGCATCACTCAATCGTGGAGTTTGGCAACTGAGCTCGGGTTCTATTTGCTGCTTCCGTTGATTGCCAGTGGGGCACG
>JAHRVJ010000336.1 GCA_019090765.1 Ilumatobacteraceae bacterium | reverse complement strand
GGGCTCGCGATCTTCGGGTTCGTCGCGATGATCATGCGTCGCAATCTCGACGGCACAGCTGTCGGGATCATTTCACTGGTATTCGTCGGGCTCGTCTACGTCACCCGCGACAGCCTTCCGGGGATTGGGCTGCTGTGGAATCCACGCTTGCTGCCGTTCATCTACCTCACGCGTTACATGCTGATGGTGATCGGCGCGCTGGAGTTGTTCACCTGGTTGATTAACGCGTTCCGTAACCGACTTGCCTCAAGTGAATTGAGCTTCGGCGAAGGGGCGGTCGCTGCCGGAGCAATCACCATTTCATGTCTGCTGGTGTTTGGGTGGATGTACGAATCGTTGCCGTTCGATGGGCGAGTGAGCGAGGGCGAAACCACGGTGTATGCGTGGGGGCCATTCCGGAAGGGGCCCGACTCTGGACGTGCTGTTGCCGACGGTTGGACGCGGTACAACATGCTTGGTTACGAAGGCCGATCGCAGTACCCCGCATACAACGAGGTCGTCACCACGATGGACGACATTGGCCAAGAACGTGGATGTGGTCGTGCTCTGTGGGAAAACAATGGCGACAACAGCGAGTACGGAACGACGATGGCGTTGATGCTGCTTCCACACTGGACAGACGGCTGCATCTCTTCGATGGAGGGTTTGTTCTTTGAGGCTTCGGGTACCACTCCGTACCACTTCCTAACGGCCGCCGCGATGTCGGAACAGTCTTCCAACCCGGTTCGGCAACTGCGTTACAAGAACAACGATGCCGAGGTAGGCGTGCAGCACATGCTCGATCTAGGTGTTCGCTATCTGATGGTGCGTACCGACCCCGCGAAGTCGGAGGCCGCCGATCGGGAAGAGCTCGTATTCATTACAACATCGGGCCCTTGGGACATCTACGAGCTTCCGGGTTCAAGCATCGTTGAGTCGCTGACTGTTCAACCGGTCGTTGTTGAGAGCCGTGACGGTGACCAACGCGAACGAAATCTCGAAGTTGGCACTAGCTGGTTCCAGCGGCGCGACGATTGGCCAGCGATTCCGGCTGATGACGGCCCCGACTCCTGGCAGCGAGTGACGGTCGAAATCGACATGGATGCGCGAACCGGTGAGCCAGGCGAGCGCAGCCGCAATGTTGACTATGTCGTTCCCGTTGACCCGATCGAGGCAGTCGCACTCGACCCGGTGACTGTCACCAACATCGAGATCGAGCAGCAGTCGGTGAGTTTCGACGTCGACCAAATCGGTGTCCCCGTTCTGGTGCGCGTGAGCTACTTCCCGAACTGGAGCGTCGAAGGTGCCGATGGCCCTTACCGGGTTTCGCCCAATCACATGGTCGTTATTCCAACCAGTAACGAGGTCAAGCTCACCTATGGCCCAGCAGCACTTGACTGGTTCTTTTATGCGTTGACCGCGCTCGGTATCGGGCTCTGTTTCTTGTGGCGCCGCCGCGGTGATATGGAATATCCGAGTGATCGCCCGTCATGGCGTTCAGCTGGCCCTCCGGATCTTGTAGAAGAGCAAGATGAGGTTCTTATGGATAGTGAACCGGCGGAGGAGCCGCCCGCATTCTTCATTCCTTAGCGGTTTGCTCCGAGCCTGGCCGCAAGTGGCTCGCCTGGCTACCGACCGCTAGCCTTGCGCCGGTTATGTCTGTTCTCGAGAAGATCGTTAAGGCCTACGACATCCGCGGGACTGTGCCCGAACAGTTTGATGCCGAGGTTGCTCACGCTCTCGGTGTTGGTTTCGCCAAGTTTGTGAACGCCGGCCAAGTAGTGGTGGCCCGCGATATGCGTCCGTCGGGCCCGATACTGGTCGAGGCGTTCTGCCGGGGGCTGATGGAACACGGCGTTGACGTCGTCGATATCGGTCTCGCCTCAACGGACCTGATGTACTACGCGTCGGGCATCCTCGACATGCCCGGAGCGATGTTCACCGCATCACACAACCCCGCCGGATACAACGGCGTGAAGCTGTGTTTGGCGGGCGCCCGCCCCGTCGGGGTCGACAGCGGACTCGTTGAGGTGCAAGCAGTCGCCCAGAAGGTGCTTGATGGTGTCGGCCCGCGCCATGCCGAATCGGCAGGTACACAATCCGAAAAGCAGCTGCTTGGTGACTTCGCTGACCATGTGATCAGCTTTATTGACCCCGCCGATATCGGAAAGATGAAGGTTGTTGCCGACACTGCGAACGGAATGGGCGGCCTCGTCGTACCGGCCGTGTTCGAGCGTCTCGAAGGTGTCGAACTAGAGGTGATGTTCCCTGAGCTCGATGGCACTTTTCCGAATCATCCCGCAGACCCACTGCAGCCCGCCAATCAGCGCGACCTGCGGGCGCGGGTAGTTGCCGGCGGTTTCGATCTTGGATTGGCCTTCGACGGTGACGCCGACCGCGTGTTCGTGGTTGACGAGACCGGCACAGGACTGAGCGGCTCGACAACGACAGCGCTGCTCGCCTCTTCGGTGCTGCGAAACAATCCGGGTGCCACAATTCTGCACAACCTCATCTGCTCAAAGGCCGTTCCCGAAGTTATTGGTGAGCAGGGCGGCGTACCGATGCGCACCAAGGTCGGCCATTCGTTCATCAAACAGGTGATGGCTGATTCGGGTGCCGTATTCGGCGGTGAGCATTCGGCGCACTACTATTTCGCCCGGAACTACAACGCCGACAGCGGATTGATTGCATCGCTGATGGTGATGGCTGAAGTCGGTCGAGTGGATGAACCGCTTTCGGTCGTGCGTCAACCGTTTGAGCGTTATTCGGCTAGTGGTGAGATCAACACTGAGGTTGACGACGTGCAGGCGGTGATTGCACGTGTCAGCGAAACGTATCGGGAGTATTCACAAGACCGTCTCGACGGGCTCACGGTCGACTCCGGCACCTGGTGGTTTAATCTGCGACCGTCTAACACCGAACCGCTATTGAGGCTCAACTACGAAGCGCAGGATCGCTCTTCGTGCGATGATGGCGTTGCTGAGCTGCTTGCAGTTATTACCAGCTGACTGACGCCGCAACCGACTGACCACTACCGACTACTCACCAACGACGAACGGAGACACCATGGCCCTCGCCGCTGACCTACTCGACATTCTCGCCTGCCCAGAAGACAAGGGTCCGCTGCTGTACATCGAGTCCGAGTCTGTGCTGTACAACCCTCGCTTGCACCGTAGTTACGAAGTGCGTGATGACATTCCGGTGATGTTGATCCCCGAGGCCACCGATGTTGACGGCGACGAGCATGCGCGGTTGATGAAGGCTGTTGAGGCTGCCGGAATCAAGCCGACCTTTGAAGTCGACGACAACTAAAGCACAGACCGATTCGCGCCGAAATACCACATGGTGTCTTCGGTGACACTTCTTAATGTGACGAAAGGGTTACAGTTCGCTCCAATGATGTCGACACAACGGATCCGTCGAGTTCTGCTGGTGGCCGCGCTTGGCGCAGGCGCGCTAAGCCTGACGCTGCCTCCCCTCCAGAGTTCCCCCTCGGTCAGGGCCGCTGAAGGTCTTGCATCGGGAGGTGAATATCACCCCGTCTCTCCCACGCGCATCTTCGACACGCGAGGTACCGGAATCAATGACACTGTTCCGCTGGGAGCGAAGCCCACCTCGGCGGCTGGATCTACCTTCAGCTTCGATGTCTTAGGTCAAGGTGAGATTCCCGCTGAGGTAAATGGTTCGAACCGGGATGTGCTCGCAGTCGTACTGAACGTCACCGTCGCGAATCCCACGAGGGCCGGATTCTTGTCCATCGCTCCTACGGGGTCGCCAGCTAGTTCATCATCACTGATCAACTTTGCTGCGGGCGAAGACGTTCCGAATCTCGCGGTCGTCGGCGTCGGAACCGGTGGGGC
>JAHRVJ010000335.1 GCA_019090765.1 Ilumatobacteraceae bacterium | reverse complement strand
TGGTGGGCACGACGGGACTCGAACCCGGGACCTCTACCGTGTCATGGTAGCGCTCTAACCAACTGAGCTACGCGCCCGTAGCAGCGCCGTACGATAGCAGTTGTGAGCCTGACCGCACACCTCCCACTCGTCGATATCGCGCCGCTGCTCTCGCCCGCAGCTCGCCCGAACGAACGCGAAATAGTCTCCAGGAAGATTGACGAGGCCTGTCGGGAAAGCGGCTTCTTCTTGATCGATGGGCACCGTGTCGACCCGTTGTTGCAACCCGCTCTTGAGTCAGCCGCTCAATCATTCTTCGATCAATCCGACAGGCTCAAAGGTGAGGTTGCAATGCCTAACGGCGGGCGCGCTTGGCGCGGCTGGTTTCCATTGGGCGGCGAACTCACTTCAGGTCGACCGGACCGGAAGGAAGGTCTCTACTTCGGTACCGAGCACTCCCCTAACGATCCGCGGGTGCGGGCACGCGTCGCGCTTCATGGTCCAAACCAGTTTCCGGCGAACCCGCCAGAGCTCCGCCCCTCTGTTCTCGCATGGATCGCTGCGATGCGTCCTGTCGCCGATGCGGTGATGAGCGGCATCGCGTTAGCGCTCGGACTCCCTCCGGATTGGTTCGCCAAGAACCTCACTGCTGACCCCACAATCTTGTTCAGGATATTTCACTACCCCGCCGAGCCAGCCGCTCGCGTCGACAGCGAAGCTGGTTGGGGTGTCGGCGAGCACACCGACTATGGGCTTCTCACACTGCTCACACAAGACCACCACGGCGGCCTCCAGGTGCAGACCCCCAGCGGGAGTTGGCTCGACGTCGACCCGCAGCCCGGTGTGATCATCTGCAATCTCGGCGACATGCTCGAACGTCTCACGGGCGGCCTTTACCGGTCGACTCCCCACCGAGTTCGCAATGTTTCGGGAGCCAGCCGACTTTCGTTTCCCTACTTCTTTGACCCCTCATGGGATGCAACGGTGCCGACAATCCCCCCAACCGGTGAAGCGGAGCAGATCCGCGATCAGCCACGCTGGGACGATGCTGACGTGCAAGCTTGGACTGGGACATACGGCGACTACCTCACCGCCAAAGTGGCGCGGGTGTTCCCCGAGTTGTTCGAGGCCAGTTCACTGCCGGCCAGCGGTGATTCACCTTGACGATGATTGCGGCCTAGTCGCCTAGCTCGTCCCAGCCGCGCAGCCGCATCGACACCTCGTTGGCCATCAGCCGGCCGCGACGCGTCAATACGACATGCTCGCTGTCATTTGGATGCGGCACAAGCAACCCTTCGAGCTCCTCCAACACTTCCTCATCGAAAGCCTCGCGCCGAACCCCTGAGCGCGTGCGAAGGCCAAGCTGCAAGCCCTCCAACCGACGACTTCCCGCGTCGAGTTGCTCCGATGCTGCCTCTAGCGAATCGCCGCGGGAAAGTAACTCGATATAGCGGTCGGGCGTTCGTACGTTCCACCACCTACGGCCAGCCTCGTGGGAATGCGCCGCGCACCCAAACCCGCGATAGTCATCCTGATTCCAGTACAAGAAGTTATGCCGTGATTCGTGTCCAAGTTTCGACCAGTTTGAGACCTCGTAATTGGCAAGACCCGCGCCGGTGAGTAGCTCATCGGCCAACTCGTATTTGTCGGCCTGATCATCGTCGTCGGGATGACGATCCGGCTGTGTAGCCAGCGGGGTCCCGGCTTCAACGGTCAGGCCATAGGCCGAGATGTGTTGGGGTTCAAAGGCCAATGCTTGCTGCAGGGTCTGCTCCCAGTCGGAGAGCGATTCGCCCGAGGCCCCGTAAATCAGATCGAGGTTGAATGACGCAATACCCGACTGCTTGATCGCTCCAACGGCACGTTCCACGTTGCGTTGATCGTGAGTTCGCCCAAGTGACGACAGCACATGAGCTGACATTGACTGAACGCCGAGGCTGATGCGATTGACTCCAGCATCGCGGTAGATGTTCAACATCTCAACAGTGACGTCGTCAGGATTACATTCGACCGTGACCTCCGCCCCAGCGGCCACCGGAATCACAGCCACGACCGATGCCAGTTCTTCGGGATCCAGAAGTGTCGGAGTGCCTCCACCGATAAAGAACGTGTCCGCTAACCGCAGTCCGTGATCGACTGCTGACCCGATCTCGGTGCGCAGCGCTTCGACGTAGGCGCCGATGAGATGTCCACGATCGGTCCAGGTCGCAAACGCGCAGTAGTCGCATTTCGATGCACAGAACGGAATGTGGATGTAGACGCCGAACCCGGCCATGGCGTCAGTTAACAACCCGTAGGTGCTATTCGGCCGGTACAAAAAGCAGGTCGAGGGCGGCCAATCGTTCGCCGACCTGGTCAACTGGTACGTCGAGCATCGCCGCAATCGAGCGCGTGTCATCACCGCGAACCGTGATTACACGGCCATTGAAATCCTGACGCTGAACCTGGATCAACCGGAGATACCGCGTCAGCATCTCAAATGGCGACCCGCTGAGCTGAGACAGCTTGGCCACGTCGATGGCCAACTTCTTATTCAGCGGGGAGGCCATCGCCGCGGCCGCCTGTGATCCGGTTACTTCGTGCGGCAAGAGTTGCTCGACCGGCACCGAGTAGAACTGGGCGAGGCGATCAAGCCTTGGCACCGAGAGTGCCCGCTCGCCGCGCTCGTAGGCACCGAGTACGGAGGCCTTGAACTCCTGGTCGGACTGCGCCTCGACCTCTTGCAGCGATAATCGCTTTTGCTTACGGATGACGCGCAAGCGCTCGCCTACCTGTTGACCGTATTCCGAAGAAGCGTCCTCGTCGAGTAAAGCCATGATTGTGTTCCGCCTAGAACGTTGTGGTGTTGCGCCTGGCCGGTCGCCCGCCTGCCATTCGATTACCGATGGGTATGCGAAAGTATATACGGTCAGCGTTCAAAGCCCACGCAGAGTGTTGTCGCTGCCACGGCGGCAGTCTCTGTTCGCAAGATATTCGGGCCAAGATCAACTCGGCCTGCCGCAAGCTCAAGTTCAGCCGCTGACCAACCTCCCTCAGGCCCGATCGCGATCGAGGTGTCGCCGGAACTGATCCGCCTGCCGCCAGGTTCGGCAACTACGTAAGAGGCCAACACACTGGCGGCCTGGACAGGTCCAGTCACCTCGAGCCGCCACACTCGGCGACTTTGGCGACAAGCCTCATCGGCAATTCGCTGCAGGCGCTGGAGCTGCTTGTTCGCGCGGTCCGGCTTCCAGCGAACAACCGAGTGTTCGGCCTCCAAGAGGACTATTCGGTCGGCCCCGAGTTCGGTCACCTTCTGTACCAGCCAATCGACCCGCTCACCCTTGGGTGTCACGACCGCAACATCGACCTCGGCTCCACGCTGCTCTGTTTGCACTACCGAGGTCGGTTCGATCTGAAACGAGCCCGATCCCGTGTTCACCGCAGCGAGCCGCCATCGGCCGACGCCATCAGTGATACTGACCGGTGCGCCATCGCGGAGGCGGAGCACACGACGGAGATGATGCTCAGTCTCTTCGGCTAGTTGGAGGGGACGGTCAGCAGCAAGCTGTTCTGGTTCGACGAATACGTGGGCGTCGACCGAACGTCGCGATGTCGAATCCAACGCTCACCGTCGCCGATCAGGAAAACGCCGACTTGATTCGGGAGAACAAGCCTTCCTTGCCGTTACCCACGGTCTCCCCTCGACCATAAGCAAAATCGCCCAACAGCTTGACTTCGTTATCGGTCAGCTTCAGCGGCACCTCCACGCGCACCCTGGCCCGAAGGTCACCTCGGCTCCGGCCGCGAAGATGCGGGACCCCGCGGTGACGGAGAACGAACTCCCGACCGGGTTGTGTGCCGGCGGGGATTACGAGATGCTCATCGCCGTCGAGCGTTTCGAGTTCGAGCTCGGTTCCTAACGCGGCCTGCGCGATCGAAATCGGAACTTCAGTCACCAAGTCATGGTCGTCGCGAACATACAGGTCGTGGCTGGCGACGCGGAGATGAACATACAGATCGCCGGTCCGCCCGCCGCGTGGCCCCGCAGCGCCACGGCCGGTAAGGCGCAGGGTCGAACCAGAGTCGACACCCGCGGGAACGTCGACCTGGTAAGTCTTGTCAACGGTGACTCGGCCTTCACCTCGGCACGAGCTGCAAGGGGTGGTGACAACCTGGCCAAGTCCCGAGCATCGGGGGCAGGGGCTCGCCGTCACCATTTGGCCGAGCAGGCTCTGACGCACCCGTTGCACCTGGCCGGACCCACTGCAATCACTACAAGTGACGGGTTTCGTTCCCTCGCCAGCACCTGACCCGTTGCATTCGTCGCAGCCGACCGGCAATTTGAGGATCACATCGATCTCATCACCGAACACGGCCTGCTCGAAGCTGATGTCCTCAACCACCTCAAGATCCTGCCCGCGGGGAGGTCCGCTGGGGCCACGCTGACGCCGGTCACCAAATGGACTCCCGCCGCCGCTACCAAAGAACGTGTCAAAGATGTCGCCCAGGCCACCACCGAAGAGGTCGTCGGCTGACTGACCCCCTCCAGCTCCACCAACGCCAGCTTCACCGAATTGGTCGTATCGAGCGCGCTGATCTGGGTCAGACAGCACCTGATACGCCCGCGCTACTTCCTTGAATTGCTCGGCCGCCGCATCGTCGTTCGGATTCGCGTCGGGATGGAATTCGCGGGCGCGTTTACGGTACGCCTTCTTGATCTCATCGGAAGACGCCGACGTCGAGACACCGAGCAGTTGATAAAAGTCAGCCATGATCGGCTACAGGATGCCTGGAGATCACCCGATGGCCACACTTGATTCGACTTCAGATCAGCCCTCTTCGATGCGATGACCCAACTGCTCGCTGACAACCTCAACTGTTGCGAGGGCTTGGGGGTAGTTCATCCGTGTGGGACCAAGCACTCCAACGGATCCCAGATGCTCGCCATCGACCAAGACTGGAGCGACTACAACCGAACAGGCCGACAACGGCTCCACACCGTGTTCGACACCGATCGCAACCGACATTCCGCGATCGACGATGTCGCTTACAAGCGTGACCACCACGAATTGCTGCTCAAGAGTCGCCAGCACCG
The DNA here is from genome assembly GCA_019090765.1 of Ilumatobacteraceae bacterium. Lineage (GTDB taxonomy): Bacteria > Actinomycetota > Acidimicrobiia > Acidimicrobiales > Ilumatobacteraceae > Sva-07. The sequence goes on along the minus strand of JAHRVJ010000335.1, from coordinate 992 downwards.
ATCGCACGATGTCAACTGCGTCAAATGCGTTCGCAACGGCCGCGGCCCCGCCTGTAAAGACGAGATCCGGGCTACTTATTGTGTGGATCGCGGCCAATGAATCGGCGCAAATTCGGTCGATTGCGACGTCTCCCGTGGCCAATAGATCGTTGACCGCTCCGAGCACACTGCCGCTCAATGCCGCGGACAGGTGCAGACCAGCAGCGGCCAGCTTCAGGTCGTCATCCCCATCGGACAGAGCAATCTGCGTGTTCTCAACACTGCCGTTGGCGAGCACCACAATTACGGTCGCAGCCGTCGTTGATAGCGAGATCAGCTGCACTCGATGAATCGCCACGGCTTCGGCTCGCGGGGCAACCACGACTCCGGCGTTGTTGGTTAATGCGGCGAGAAGGTTTGATGTCTGATGGAGCATCTCTTCGAGACGGCCGTGGGCGGCAGAGAAAAACTCACCGACACGATCGGTGGTTACCTGATCGAGTCGGCCGGGGGATGTGAGATTGTCAACAAAGTACCGGTAGCCCTTGTCAGTCGGAATCCGACCGGCAGAGGTGTGGGGCTGGACAAGAAAGCCCTCGTTTTCCAGCTGAGCCATCTCGTTGCGGATGGTGGCCGAGGAGACATCGATGGCCGGGACCTCGGCGATGTGGCTTGAGCCGACCGGCTGAGCTGTTGCAATGTACTCCTGCACCACGGCACTCAGAATCGCAGTCTTGCGGTCATCCAACATCTGACAATCCAGGCTATCGAGAGCGCTGGTCGTGGTAGCCAAGAGAACCAAGTGGGATCCTCACCAGCCACGCCACCGCCAAGGGAATACTGTTAGAGGGAGTTGTCAATGAGGTTGCACGCGGGGCTAAAGTGTCCGCCGACTTACCCTGAAAGGGTCCAACATGAACAAGCATATTCTCGGTCTTGCTGCGGTGGCGGCACTTGCTGTCTCAGCATGCGGAAGCGATAGCGATAGCAGCAGCGATAGCAGCAGCGATAGC
>JAHRVJ010000031.1 GCA_019090765.1 Ilumatobacteraceae bacterium | reverse complement strand
GGGCCCGATAACACTCGACTTAGATCGAGTATCCGGACACCCGAAAGGGGTCGGTCAGGTGTTGACGAGGCGGGCTCTGACGGACTGTTCACGCCGACATCGTGCCCGACGGAAAGTGCGCTTGCCTACCTGGCGCGGACGGCCGGCAGTCGAGGCGACAGGCGGTTTCGGGCCATCTCCCGATATCGTCGTCTAAGCGCTAGCCGAAATCACGGCTGGTGAGCGCATTCGGAATCACTCTTGCTCCGGTTTTGCGCTGTATGAGCAATTGAGGAGTTCCCCCATGACCATCATTGATGACGCCCCGCGCGCCACGCCCACAGCCGACGACGCGTCGGTTCCATTCTCCGATCTCGGCTTGCCCGACGCGATACTCGACCGACTTGACCGCCAAGGCAAGCACACAGCGTTCCCAATTCAGGCAGCGGTAATTCCAGACGCACTTGCGGGCCGCGATGTCGCTGGCCGGGCACCAACCGGGTCGGGTAAGACTCTCGGCTTCGGTCTGCCACTAGTTGCTCGCCTTGTCGACGCCCGCGCAAAACGCCCGACGGCACTTGTGCTCGCCCCGACACGTGAACTAGCTGAGCAGATCATGGGCGAGTTGACCCCGTTCGCCAAGGCCTCCGGACATGAATCGGTCGCCATCTACGGCGGCGTTGGTTATGGCAATCAACGTAAGGCGCTCGACCGTGGTGTCGAGCTCGTGGTCGCTTGTCCAGGCCGCCTAGAGGATCTCCTCCAGATGCGTGCGATCGACCTGCGCGACGTCACCACCGTTGTCATCGACGAGGCTGACCAGATGGCTGACATGGGCTTTCTGCCCGCCGTGCGCCGCGTTGTCGAGCAGACGTCAAATGACCGTCAGGTCCTGCTTTTTTCGGCCACCCTCGATGGCCCCGTCGCAAAACTTGTTCGAGACTTTCAGAACAATCCAGTTCGCCATGAGGTTGGGCCGAAGGGTCCCGATGTTGACGCCGCGAGCCACTACTTCTGGGTGGTTAAGCGCGAAGACCGGGTCAAGACAACTGCCCGCGTCATCGAGCGTTTGGGTTCGACGATCGTATTCACCCGCACTCGGCACGGTGCCGACCGTCTCGCGAAGCAGCTCGGAAAGATCGGTGTTAAGGCCGAACCGATCCACGGTGGGCGGAGCCAGGGCCAACGCGATCGTGCTCTGGCGGCCTTCAAGAAGGGCCGTGCTTCAGCGCTCATTGCAACCGATGTAGCCGCCCGCGGCATCCACGTCAACGGTGTATCTGCGGTCGTCCACTTCGACCCTCCCGCTGAGGACGCTACTTATCACCACCGCTCTGGCCGTACTGCCCGTGCTGGAGCCAAGGGGACTGTGGTTTCGCTGCTCGACCCGAGCCAGAAGAAGGACGCCCGCAAGATGCAGCGTGGCATTGGTATCGATGAGCCGTTGACCGAAGCGCGGGTCGATGATCTCGAAGTTCCGAGTGTCGAAGACAGCGCGCCTAGCCGTAAGGCCGACGCTGACGACATGCGCGAAGATTCGAACGGCCGTCGCTCGAACCATGACGAGAAGCGTCGCGAAGGGTCGACCCGCACAACGGTAGTCAAGGCCAAGCGAGCCGATAAGCCCGCCGATAAAACGTCGAAGGAATCCACAGGGCGACCGGTGCCCACTGGCGATCCCGCTGACGCCGACGGGTCGGTGAAGTTCTTCAACTCTGGGCGTGGCTACGGCTTCATCAAGCCCGACGACGGAGGCAAGGACCTGTTCGTTCACTTCTCGGCGATCGCCACTGAAGGGTTCAAGACCCTCGACAACGGCGCACGAGTTGCCTACGAAGTGCGCGATGGCCGCAACGGCCTCGAGGCGTACGACGTTCGGGTGGTTCCGTTCTGATCTGAGGGTTCCGCGCCTAATAGTGTTGGTGCGTGCATGACGATCGAGAGTTGATCGAGAAACGAATTCAGCGCGAACTGTGGAGTCGCGTCCTAACGCACGTGTACTCCGATCGCCAAGAATTGGCGATCAAGGCGGGCCCGGACCTCGCAACTCTCGAACCGTTCAACGCAGGTTCACCTTGGGGCGTCCCGTGGGGAACGACGTGGTTTGAATTCTCTGGTGACGTTCCTCCAAGTTGGGTAGATCGTCGGGTGGAGGCCGTTATCGACCTCGGATTCAATCCAGATTCGGCGGGCTTTCAATGCGAGGGACTTGTTGTGAATCTCGCTGAGGGTGGCGTGATCACTCCGCAACAGGGCATTCACCCCCGGCGGACTCGCTATCGGCTCGACCCGGTTGCTGGACCACTCGTCCTGAACCTTGAGGCCGCATCAAACCCCAGCTTCCCCCAGTTCCAGCGGTCCGCCCTCGGCTCCCCAGAAACCGCCGGCGACATACCGCAATACAGATTTCGCGAGGCTGCGCTTGTTGTCGTTGACTCTGAATACGAGGCCCTGGCCTTCGACATCGAAGTACTCGACGCCACAATGCTCGCGCTTCGATTGGACGACCCGCGCCGTGCCCGAATTCGCCAGGCCTTGGTGGCTGCACTTGATTCGTCCGACAAACCCGAGGTGGCGCGGCGGGTGCTCGCACCGATGCTCGCCGCACAGCCGGCAGGTAGCAATGCGCATCACGTTGTAGGTATCGGCCACGCACATATCGACACCGCTTGGCTGTGGCCGACCCGCGAGACCAAACGCAAGTGCACGCGGACCTTCGCGTCCGCGGTGGCGTTGATGGACGACTATCCGGAATACAAGTTCGCCTGCTCCTCAGCGCAGCACTACGTCTGGATTGAAGAGGAACACCCAGAGTTGTTCGCGAAAATCATCGAACGCGCGGAGCGAGGCCAGTGGATACCTGTCGGCGGGATGTGGGTCGAAGCCGACATGAACCTGCCGTCGGGTGAGAGTCTCGTCCGCCAGATCGTGTTCGGTCAGCGCTACTTCGAAGAGACTTTCGGGGAGCGATGCACCGAGGTGTGGATCCCTGACGT
>JAHRVJ010000334.1 GCA_019090765.1 Ilumatobacteraceae bacterium | reverse complement strand
TCGGTAGATCGGAATGGAAGTCGAAGAAGGCCCTTGAGGTGCTCACCGTGCTCGCTTCGTTCGGATCCGCAGGCGGCCGACGCGAACAGATTGTCGAAGCAGTCTGGCCTGGCCGCGAACCTGAGAAGGGACGCACGCTGCTGCGCACCGCGCTAAGCGACATTCGTCGGGTACTCGAACCTGCACGACCAGCGGGAGAGGCGTCGCGGTTCCTAACTGCTCAGGACGACATCATCGTGCTCGATGGAATTCTCGACCTCGATCGGCTCGACGATGTCGCGAGCACTGACCCAGCGGCCGCCTTCAGCGAACTCAACTTTGGTGTTGCGTCGGTTGTTGTCGATGCCGAATGGGCCCAGGAGTGGCTACCAAGAGTTGAAAGGCTGACCCTGCTCGCAGCTTCGCGAGTTCCCGAAAACGCCGAACGCCCCCAACGCATCGAAGCGTTGGAGGCACTCATTGTTGCCGAGCCTTGGCAGCGTTCCCACTATGACGGGCTAGCTGATCTCCTTCGGATTGCGGGAGATGAGGCTAAGGCGGCGGAGGTGGAACGTCGTTGGTTTGCCGACGACTGATCAGTCTTCGAATCCGCAGCGGGTGAGCCAGTGCGGCACGTCCTCGTGGAACACGAGGTTGGCCTCGTTCACGGTCGAACCTCCATCGGGAAGATCGAATTCAACCGTGAAGGGGATGGCGTCGGTGAATACGACTGGCCCGTCTGCGGAATCCAGTTCGATCTGCGTCATCGGCCAGACTTCGAGGATCTTCGCCCCGGTGATCGATCCTGTGGTTCGGGCAACGTACTCCTCGCAGCTCTCGTCTCCGAACACCAGCGGAACGGCGGGATGCAAGGTATCGAGCAGTGCCTGAACATCTCCGTCTACATGATGCTGGACGAACATCGACATGAACTCTCCTACGGCGGCTTCATTCGCGGCTTGGAACTGCTCCTCAAGTTCCTCGGCCGTCGCCCCTTCGGCTGGATCGTTTGTAGGAGCGTCGAAGTTGAAGCATTCGCTTTCGAACGCAGGACCTTCATCGGCGGTCACCGTGAAGATTGTTCCGGGTCCACCCAGCAGCGTTGGCAGGAAGTCAACTGGGCTGGCATTGGGGTCATTGCGGCTTAGCTCGAAACGAGTCAGCTCATGATCCCCGAACTGGTTGATTCCTAACGGTCCGTCGAACTGTCCGTCCGAAACTGGAATTTCTACTGGTGCACCACCATTTACTGTCGGCGACTCGACAACTACCGTGCCGGATTTGAACTGAACTATTTCGCCGCTAATCCAGATGGCTGACAGAGAGTCCTGGTAAACCACTTTGTTGTGGTCGACGTTGATGCAGATCTTCCCAAGCCGGGGATCTGCTGGAACGTTGTCGTCTGAGTCACCGATCAGAACGTCGTTGCCTGGCCCACCGACTACGTCGTCGGATGGACCACCGATCAAAACATCGTCGTCGGGGTCACCGATCAGAACGTCGGCGTCCTGATCGTCGATAGCGACAGCGCTTTCATCTTCGGCGTTGCTGCTCGGGGGAGTCATCTCGAACCACAGGTCGTCTAGCTCGCCGACCTGTTCGGGCTTTACGTGGGTCAGTTCGACGGTGGTGCTCGTATTCCCGGCCTTGTCTCTCACATCGGTCGCGGTGAGGTAGATGCACAGATAGACGTTGCTGCAGTTCGGCCCGGTGACCTGGCTTGCGCCCCCGTCCTTATCGTCGGTTCCCTTGTAGTCCGTTGGTTCGTCGGCCCGCACCATGTATGTGCCGGCCTTCGGATTGAAAGTCAGTTCGACTTCGCCGTTGGTGCGTGTCGTACCGCTGTCAACCTCCTTGAAGTTCGAGTCGAGGAGCGCCACGGCGACGCCGCGAAGCGGCTGTTGGGCTGTGTCACGGGCCTTTACCGTGAGCGCTTGGGCAGTGTCTGGATCGGCCGGTGCTGTTGACCCACTGGAGTTGGTGCTGAATAGAAAGATCCCGAGTGCCACCATCACGATGCCGATCACTCCGAAGATCGAGATGTACTTGCGGTTGAAGTTCATGGTTCTGCTCCTTGGTATGTGGTTGATGCACATACCTTCGAGCCCCCCCGTGAAACTCCCGTGAAATTCAACCCACTCACGACCCCACGCCGCCCAGGCTCTCCCCACCGGAGCCCAACCCCAACCCGAAATATGTTGTTAAACGCGCGCTATGCGCGCGTTTAACAACATATTTCGGGTCGTTGGCCCAACTTCATCCAAAATTTGCTGTGATTCGCGCGCATAGCGCGCGAATCACAGCAAATTTCGGTCTGGGGAGGGCGCGGAGTGGCGCGGCGCGTTAGGGGTGGCGCGCGCTGGGCCTGGGTGGAAAGGTGGTGGCGGGGTTAGCTGCGGGTCGCTGTGCCGGTGATGGTGACCGGTACGTCGTGGCCGATCATCAGGCCGGGCATCTTCGTTACGCCGATGGCCTTACGGTTGATCGTGGCCGATGCGCTGAAGGTCGCGTTGTCGCCGTCGATATTGATCGAGGTGAGCTCGAAGGTCACCGGAGTGGCCGAACCCAGCACAGTGAGATCGCCGGTCACCGTGGCTGAAGAGCCATCGGAGACGATCCTGGTGCTGGCGAAGTCGATGGTCGGAAACTGCTCACTGTCGAAGAAGTCAGCGGCGCGGACGTGCTCGTCACGCTTCTCATTGCCGGTGGAGAAAGACGCCGCGCTGATTGAAACTGCGACTGACGAATCGTCTGCCGACCCACCGACGGTTGCCGATCCGGAAGCCACGTCGAACGTGCCGGGAACCGACTTGAAGATGAAGTTCTTGACTACAAACGAGACCTTGGTCTTGTCAGTGTCGAGCGTCCAGGTACCTGCGGTGGGAAAAGCCATAGCTCGCAGGCTAGGTCACTGAAAGGCTGAGAAGAACTGGGAGACGGAATCCGTTAAGGTCCGCAGGTGAGTCTGACTTCAGATCGGGCTACGGCGGTTACTCCGGCTACGGCTAGTCGGATCGCGTACGAGCCAGCAATTGACGGGCTTCGCGCCTTCGCCGTGGTTGCTGTATTGCTCTTTCACGCCGACATATTCTGGGCGGGCGGCGGCTACCTGGGAGTTTCGGTGTTCTTCACCATTTCCGGGTACGTAGTTACTCGATCGTTGTTGCATCGACACGAAATCGACGGGCGACATTCGGTGTCAGGTTTCTATACCCGGCGCCTCAAGCGGCTGATTCCTGCCAGCATGATGACGCTGTTCCTGATCGTGATTGCGGGTTGGATCGGGTGGATCCCGGCTGCGGACTCTGGAGAGATGCGCGCGGCAACTTTGCACTATGCCAACTGGCATCAGATCAGCAGCGGTACCGACTATGCGTCCGCGTTCAGAGTTGCGACATCAGAACAGTCACCGGTCGTTCACTACTGGTCGCTTGCGGTGGAGGAGCAGTTTTATCTTCTATGGCCGCTCGTGTTCGCTCTGGTGCTGAAGTTTGCACGACAAGTCCACGTCTATGCGACGGTGGGTTTGTTCCTGATTTTGTCGGCGATCAGCCTGCTGTGGGCGACAAGCGTCCGGCCGGAAACGGTCTACTACAGCTCCCTATTCAGGTTTCCGGAGATTCTGGCCGGCTGTGTCGTAGCAGTTGTGTTGTGGCGCACTCGTGTGTCGGTGAGGTTCGCCCCCATCGCGGCAGTCGCGCTGGCAGGCATTGGCACTCTGATTGTTCTTACCGACAATGCAACATCGTCGTGGCCCTATCGGGGTCTCCTCCCCCTGTTCGCATGCCTCGTTGCGTTGCTCATCGTGTCGCTCCAGACCGACAGCCTTGCTCGGCGGGCACTATCGACGGACGTTCTCGTGCGCGTCGGCAAGATGAGCTACGGCATCTATCTATTCCACTGGCCAATCTTCCTGGCCATCGATCAACTGGACCTTGATCGCGGCATCTCTCTGATTCTGAAGTTCGGGCTCACCTTCCTCGCTGCATCGTTATCTCTTCGACTGATCGAAAACCCGGTTCGTAGGTCGAGCGTCGGATTCGGGTGGGCGTTGGCTGCGACAGGTGTCGCGATGGCTGCGGTACTCGGCGCCAACGCTCTGCTCGGCCCGGGTTCCGACACCCCGGGCCAGCAAGAGTACGAGGCGGTCGGTATCAATCCGGGACCAGTGACTGTGCCAAGTGTTGAGCAGCCGTCGCCGACGCTCGCGGGTGATCCTGAAGTGGCAGTTACGCCGCTGCCAAGCACTTCACCGACGACGTTGCCTCCGCGAGAGTTCACCAATGTGCTGCTTGTAGGCGATTCAACTGCTGAGGCGCTCGGTGAGGGGATGGTCAAGTGGGTCGGTGATGCCGATCCCGATCTACGTGTGAGCGTTGCGGCCCGTGGAGCATGTGGGTTCGTCCGCGGCGGGGAGTACACCGAGCCGGTATTCAATGCGGCATTGGCGTTGCACTGCCCGGATCTCTACGACATCGAGGTGCCCGAGCTGGCGCCATTCGCCGACGTGGTGGTGATGCACGTGACGCTCGCCGACACTTGGGATCGGTCGTGGGACGCTGGCAACACATGGCTGCGAACCACCGACCCCGCCTTCAGGGAACGTTTGGAAGCCGACTACATCAGTTTTGTTGAACAGCAGTTGGCTGCGGGCGTTGACAAGGTTGTGTGGATCCGTCCCCCGGTCTCGTCATTCGCGTCGCCGGGTGGTGAATTGGATACTGACCCGAGTTTTCTGAATGGTGGTCAACAGGTAATCGAAGACACGATCCGCATGCTTGAGGCCCGGTGGCCGGGAAGGGTGATGGTGGCTGACATGCGAGCGTGGTTTGAGTTTGTTGGGTTGACCGACGACGATCACACCCGTCCCGATGGAACCCATTTGAGTGCTGATGGGGCTTATGACGTTGCGAGCAAGTGGCTTGGCCCGTTCCTGGCTGATCTAGATATTGGTTAGCTTCCGTTGCCGTGAACGGTGTTGGAGCGCTGGAGCTGGACTGAGGCAAAAACTGCGGCCCCGGCAAGCAGAGCGATCGACAGCACCATGCCCAAGGTTGTTACTCCGTGCGGGACCGTGTCGAGTGAGCCGGGGTTCCGATCGGCGATGCCGACGGGATGGTCGCCGGTTTCAGCAAGTGAGGTGAACCACAGCCAAAGGCTCACGCTGATGCCGCCGACGGCGAGGCCCAAACCGTAGGAGCGCACAATCAGTAGGCCGATTACACCCGCCGCAGCGATCAACCCGACTTGAGCGAGACGGCCTGCGAAGTAAACGGTCGGTAGGTCAATACTGGCATTAGGGGAGCGGAAGTTGTCGGCGAACTGGGCTGCCCCAACTGGGACCAATGGCCCCGCGGCGAGCACGACCATCGATACTGCCCCGACCGCCGCGATCCATGGGTTGAGAGCCACTCGGCTTGTGGAGCGAAATGATCGTAGGGACGAGATGAAAACCAGCGCTCCGACTACGCCCACTCCCGCGATCAGCCACCACCCGAGGTCGCGAGTGACCTTTAGAGTGAATGCTTCGGTAGAGGCGCGGGTGATCGACTCAGCCACTGCGATTGGAAACTCGGCGAGCCCGATAACGAGCGCCGCCCATCCAAAGAGAGCAAGTCCTGCGCCGCCCGCAAGCCCGGCACCCCAACGCAGTCCATAACACGCCAGCACTCCACCCAGAAGCATTACCGCCGAACCGAAGAGCGCAGCCGCGGCGAGGTTCGACCCAAACTCGTCGAGGGTGCTCACGCCGGTGGTGATTCCTGACGTAGGGCGGGTGGTGCGGATATCGGTTATGTCGGCTGCGATTGTCATCAGCACCGCGACTGCCCCTAAGACAGCAAGGACCAGAATCAGTCGCAGCTGAAATGGTTCACGGAGCGGCGCTGGTTCTCCCAAGTCGCCGAGGTCGTCGTGGCCGTCGAAGACGGCCGGGAGCTCTTCGGTCGTTGACACTTGAGTGGCCACGATCTCGGTGGTCGTGTTGCTAGCGGTAACGAGATCAGTCTCTTCGGTTGGATCGGCGGTGGCAGGGGCGGCCCAAACCGGTTCGGGGAGAGGCTCGCGGGGGACGATTTCGGCGGTTGGTAAATCACCCACCGCAGGTAAGTGAGCGTCGTCAGTACTGACTTCGTCGACTCGCTCCGTGGGGTCGGTGACGCCCTTCAAGGTTGTGCCACAGTCGTGGCAGAATTTCTGATTGTCAG
>JAHRVJ010000030.1 GCA_019090765.1 Ilumatobacteraceae bacterium | reverse complement strand
GTCGACCAGATTGCCCATCACTGCGAGGGTGATGTTGGCAATGGAGTTGGTACTTACTGAGAGTTGCAGCCCGGAACGGAGAATCCATGGGTGACCAATGAGGAACGAGAATCGACGCCCGGTGCGCAGGAACGCATCGAACTGTTCGTTCATCTTCCGGTCGTAGTTCCTGGGGGCATTGGCGGGGTCGTCGAGGAACATCTGCACAGCCAGCATCCCGGATTCGAGCGCGTAGTCGATCCCTTCGCCGTTCATCGGGTTAACTAGGCCAGCGGCATCGCCGACGGCGACCCAACCAGGCCCATGTCGGCGCTGGCTCGACATCGGAAGCCGCCAGGCGCGGGGTCGTTCGAGGTTTGGGCCAAGCTCCCAATCGTCTCCAACGACCTTGCGGTAGTTCTCTAACAGCGTGTTGAGATTGAGCTTCTTGAAGCCCTTCATCGTCGACAGTGCACCGACACCGATATTGACTGTTCCGTCTCCGGCGGGAAACATCCAGCCGTAGCCAGGAACCGTGGTGCCGTGTTCGTCCGATAGCGATAGGCACGCTTCGATGTGGGCATCGTCGTGACGAGGAGTTGCGGCATAACTACGGATCGCTAGTCCGAATGGTTCGTCGGCAACTCTCTCCGACCCGAGCAATCGCGCGATTGCCCCTTGGGGCCCAGCAGCGACGATCGTGAGGTCGGCGTGCACGTTGGTGGCTCCTGCTGCAACACCGATCACCCGATCACCGTCGAGTATCGGTGTCGCTTCGGTCTCGTAGTGGAGATCGGCGCCAGCGGCTGACGCGGCGTCCATCAACGCCGCGTCGAGCCGGCGGCGTGGCCATACCGCGCCGTGATTCGGAAAGCGGTCGGTGGTTGGCCAGTCGAGCTCGCGGACACGCTTCCCTGCGATCATTCGTAGCCCGCGGATGTGGTGAGCGTCGGACATGTCGATCTCAAGGGTGTTGAGGGCCCCCACGGCCCTCGGCGTCAGGCCGTCACCGCAAACCTTGTCACGGCCGTGGGCGCCCTTTTCGAATACGGCGACCTTCGCTCCGGACCGTGCCGCCCAGATGGCCGCCGCGGCCCCTGCCGGCCCGGCACCAATAATTGCTATGTCAACACGCTCATTGCGGCTAGTCACACCTCCACGCTGCCGTGCCCCAGCCAAGAATCCACCCATCACTCATCGGAACGGGTGCTACAGGACTTGGCCAACGTTGCGGATGTTGGACTTCAGCTGTTCCCACACTTCGGCGGTGTCGCCGCCAAACAGCAACTTGGACGTCGACAAGGCGAAGCCCTTCACTTCTTCGAACGTTGTTTCCGGCGGCATTGACAGTGCCCGCGGGTCGGTGACGAAGTCGATCAGTGCCGGCCCGGGATGATCGAAGGCCCGAGTGATCGCCGGACGGATATCGGCCGCCGTCTCAACTCGCTCACCGTGGATTCCCGCAGCCGTGGCGAGCGCCCCGAAGTCGGGATTCTTGACGTCGGTGCCCCAGGGTTTGTAGCCAACGACCATCATCTCGGCCCGCACCATTCCGAGCGTGGAGTTGTTGAAGATCATCAGCTTGACCGGAATGTCGAGTGCCGCGGCGGTGAGCAGCTCACCCATCAACATTGTGAAACCACCGTCGCCGCACAATGCGATCACCTGGCGCTCGGGAGAACCGATCTTGGCGCCAATGGCCTGCGGCATCGCGTTGGCCATCGACCCGTGACCGAAAGACGCCAGCAGCCGTCGGCCCTGCGTCATCTTGAGATAGCGCGCCCCCCACACGTTGCACATCCCGGTGTCAATTGAGAACACGGCGTCGTCTTCGGCGAGGTCGCTGATCGCGGTCGCGACCATTTCGGGTCGCAGTCCCTCGCCGCTGCCGACATGCTCAACGTAGGTCTGCAGCTTTTCGACCGACTTGTGATGATGTCCAAGAATGGTGTCAAGAAATGAACGGTCAGAACGTTCGGGCAGTCGTGGTGTCAGCGCCCGAAGCGTTTCACCGACATCTCCAGTGAGCCCAAGATTGACACTCGCTCGCCGCCCAAGATGAGCTGGGTTGTCGTCGACCTGGATGATCGTCGGGTCAGATGGGAGGAACACGTGGTACGGGAAGTCGGTGCCGAGCATCAGCAGCAGATCGCACTTGGCGATGGCTTCAGCGGCACCGCCCCAGCCCAACAGACCGCTCATCCCGACACAGTTGGGGTTGTCGGCTTCAAGGACGTCTTTGCCACGGTAGGCAAACCCGACCGGAGCGTTGAGTTTGGTTGCGAGTTCCAGCACTTCGGCTCGAGCGGCACGAGTGCCTTCGCCACCAAAGATCGCGATGCGTTTCGCGTCGCTGATCAGTGAGGCCGCCTGATCAAGATCGACATCTGCCGGCCGGATCAAGGGGCGCTGTGTGATGATTGGCCGCTGCACCAACTCGTCATCAACCTTCAACGCGGCCACGTCTCCTGGGACGATGACCATGCCGACACCCCGCTCTAGAATGGCCGCTTGCAGCGCGAGTTCGGAGATTCGTGGCATCTGCTTGGGGGTACTGATGGTGCCGACGTATTTGCAGCAGTCGGCGAATATTTGGGCTGGCGCAGTTTCCTGGAAGTAGCCCGTGCCAATCTCGAGACTCGGGATGTGGGTGGCGATAGCGAATACGGGCGCGCCGTTTCGCTGGCAGTCGTAGAGGCCGTTGAGCAGGTGCACACTCCCAGGCCCAGAAGATCCAAGCACCGCCGTTGGTCGGCCGGAAATTTGAGCGTCGGCGCCTGCCGCGAACGCTCCCGCCTCCTCGTTGCGCACGTGGATGAACGTGATCTCGTCTTGGTGCTGATGAAGAGCGTCGACGATTGGATTGGCGGAGTCACCAACGATGCCGTAGATCGACTTGATTCCGGCCTCAATCATCTGGGCGACGAGGAGTTCGGCAACGGTCTTACTCATGAGGAAATCCGGTTTCTGTGAGAGTGCGCGTGTTTTTCAAGTCGATGGTGACGACCGTCGGATCGTAGTTCGTTCGGTTGGGCGGTGTTGACGACGGATGGTCTGGTTAGTGCTACCGCGCTGCGAGGAGGGCCTGGTCGAGCAGCCAATCGAGTACGTCAGGTGCCAACTCAACGCCAACATGCACGCCATCGATGGGTCGCGTCTGGTTGCACTCGTCATCGGGGCACAAGATTAGATCGAGGTCAACAATCGGTACGTTGAGGTCTTCGAGGAAGGGTTCAAGCGTGTCGCGCACACAAGCCGCACGTTCCTCAACGTTGCCGGGGAAGAAGTAGTCGGCCCCCTTCCCCGGGCGGGCTGGAAGTGCGAAAACGACGGTGACGCCTTCGCCGCGGAGGTAATCAATGCGTTCGCTCACATCATCCAGGTACCAGTCCATTGACTCGCACGGCTCTACCCAATCGCCGTCAACAAGGCGATCGGCCATTGGCGCCTGACCTAGAACGAGGATGGCGATGTCGACGTCGCCATCGGTTGAGGAAAGCACCTCTGGATAGTTGGTGGTCCATGCCACGCATTCCTCAGGAACGCGCATCTCTTCAGATCGCCGGTCGCGACCGGTTGGCAAGTCAATCATTCCGTCACAAGCGGCGATCGCCCCATTGGCAATCTCGACATCGGTTCTGTCGTATGACGGAGCGGCATCTCTGAGCAGCCAGGCCGCGACGCTGTCTCCCAGAATGGCGATGGTCGTTGGTTCGATAGCTGGAACTGTTGTCGTTGGGGCATCGTTTCCTACGGCAGTGGTCACTGGCGGCGGCAATGTACTTGGAGAGCTGATCACGCTTGGAGCATCGGGAAGCGTGGGTGTTATCCGAGGGGAGAAAATCCAAGCGGCCGCAACAATCGCAACCGAAGCTGACAACAGTGATGCTGCTAGTACCGCCGCGGGTTGGATACGGCCCGCCCGAATTGGTTGCTCGATGAGGTAGAACGACACGACAGTGATCGCGAGCGTCACCGCGAGCCGTAGAACGGCAAGTGGCCACCTACTGAGATCAGTGCGGTCCTCGTCGAGCCACAGGATGACCGGCCAGTGAAAGAGATATAGGCCGTAGCTGACGCGGCCGACCCAGACGAGGGGGGCTACCGAAACGACACTCGCGGTTCGGGAACGCACCTGCAGGCTGGCTACGACAAGCGCGCTTAAGAGGGCGAATACGGGCAGCCCGCCTTGGTAAGCCCATCCACGCCCAGCAGGGGTCAACAAGATCACGATGGCCACTCCGATGAGGCTCGGGGCGGCGAAGTGGCCGAGCCAGTTTGGCACTCTGGAGCGTGTGGTCCATGCGGCGAGCGCGGCGCCGATCAGTATTTCGCCCGCTCGCGTCCAGGTCGCCAAGTAGGCCGCCGAAGAAGACCAAAGTGCAGCGGTGATCGGCGCGCTCAGCGATGTGAGTGCCGCTAGGCCCACGATCATCGCAGTTCGGCGTGCAACGGGGACGCGCGGCAACAACACCAGCAGAAGGAGTGGCCACAACCAATAGAACTGTTCTTCGATCGCAAGTGACCAGAAATGCGCCAGCGGGCTCGGAGCGGCAAAGAGGTCGGCGTAGTCGCGCCCCCCAAGTAATTCATACCAGTTGAATGTGCTGGTTAGTGCGGCGAGGGTGCTGCCACGGATGCGGCTCGAAGCGCCGAAAACGTCGAGTGCGGCAAGCGCCACCACAAAGGCGATCGTGAGTAGCGACGCGGGGAGCAGCCGCCGGATTCGTCGGCCGTAGAACCTCCTCAGCGCAAGGGATCCGCCCCGGTCGTGTTCGGCCAATAGGAGTCGGGTGATCAGAAAACCAGACAAGGTGAAGAACACCGATACGCCGAGGTACCCACCGTGAGCGCCCGGCAGTTCCAGGTGGAACGCCAGAACCACCAGCACCGCAAGTGCCCGCACACCGTCAAGCGCGGGCTGGTATGCAAGCCGAGATCGGCCGGATACGGCGCTCGAACTGGGCGATTCCGCAGGTGGCGCCTCGCGCGGGGCCGTTGTCATGTCCTCCATCGTGTCGTGTGTAGGCGGCTGTTGTTGTGCAGGCTGTACCTAGAACTCAGCGGCTGGCTCAGTTGGTTCAGGTTTCGAGCTGCACTGCGAGCGACTCGGTCGCCTCAATGAACTCTTCGATCATGTCCATAACCACCTGGCCAGCCGACTTGGGCTGGTTCATCGTGCCAACGATCTGGCCGACGAAATAGTTGGCGAGCTGCTCGGCGCCCGAGCCTTCAGTGTGCGAGGCGCGAGCAATTCGCCGCTGCGCACCAGCGGAAACAATTGACTGAAGCGGCATACCCAACGGTTCGGGGGTGTCCTCGCGGGCCCACTCCTCGGTCCAAGCTGACTTCAGCATGCGGGCATGCTTGCCGGTGAGTGACCGCGAGCGCATGGTGTCGGAAGAGTTTGCGGCCAGAAACTTCTTTTTGACCGTGGGGTGGGTCTCGGCCTCGTCAGTGGTGAGCCACACCGAGCCACACCACACGCCTTGCGCGCCAAGTGCCATTGCGGCAGCCATTTGTCGACCACGGCCGATGCCACCCGCGCCGAGTACGGGGATGTCTACTGCGTCAACGATTTCGGGGATGAGCACCATCGAGCCGATCTCGCCTGTGTGGCCGCCGGCCTCGGAGCCTTGAGCGATAATTAGATCGACGCCCGCTGCTTGATGCCGTTCCGCGTGAACGGCGCGACCTGCAAGGGCGCCGACGAGCCGGCCTTCTTCCTTGACGCGATCGATGAGGAACTGTGGCGGCGACCCGAGGGCGTTGGCTACGAACGCAGTCTTGTGGGCGAGCGCGATTTCGAGCTGGGGGCCAGCGGAGTTGGCGCTGAACGGAGCGTTGCCGTCGTTGCCGTCGATGGTCCTGCCGTCCGCGGCAGCATCGGCATCAGTCAGCTCTGGAACCTCGTAGCGCCGAAGGATGTCTTCGACGAACTCCTTGTGGGTGTCAGGGATGAGGGCCCGGATGTCGTCGAGCGTGTAACCGCCGTCGCCATCGCCGGCGTACTTCGCGGGCACGATGAGGTCAACTCCGTATGGCAGATCCCCGATCTCGTCTTCGATCCAATCAAGGTCAATCTCGAGCTGTTCCTGCGAGTGACCGACCGCCCCAAGTACACCGAGCCCACCCGCTTTTGTGACCGCGGCGACAACGTCGCGACAGTGACTGAAAGCAAAGATTGGAAACTCGATGTTGAGCATTTCCGTTGCAGCGGTTTTCACGAGGGTCTCCTGACACGGGACTGTGGATCTTGCCCATTGTTACCTGTTGACGACTTCCGTCACGAAGCCGCCGCGGATCTGACGTAGGGGTCTATGGTGACGATCGCTGCCAGCTCGACCGGAGATCGGAATATTCATGACAAACGACAGGGCCAATGATCACGGTGCGAAGTTCAAGCCCAGCATGCAAGAACTTCTCAGCTACAACCGCAGCTATGCGAATGACTTCGATGCCGGTCACCTCGACACGACCCCGTTGCGCAATCTCGCGGTTGTCGCGTGCATGGACTCGCGGATGGACATCTTCAAAATTCTCGGACTTGACAACGGAGAGGCTCACATCATCCGCAACGCTGGGGGCGTGATTACCGATGATGTGATTCGCTCACTGTGTCTGTCGCAACGCGCGCTCGACACGCGTGAGATTGTGCTGTTGCATCACACTAAATGTGGGCTGCACAACCTCAGTGAGGACAAGTTCAAAGCTGACCTGGAGAGCGAGTTGGGGATCAAGCCGTGGTGGGCGTTGGAGTCTTTTATGGACCCGTTCGCCGATGTACGCCAGTCGATGCAGCGGCTATTCGCGACGCCGTTCGTTGCTCATAAAGAGCACATTCGTGGATTTGTCTACGACGTGACAACCGGCGCTCTCGATGAGGTCACCATCAGCGACGACTAGCGAATTCTTGCTTGGTTGGGTCCTTGGGACATCTGTCACTTGCGGACGGCCGCGTTAGTCGATAAGTCTTAGAGTATGCGACTTGAGATAACGCAGCGGGCCGACTTGGCCGTCCGCGCTCTCGTGTTGCTTGCCGAGAGCGGTGATCGTCTCAAGAGTGTTGAGTTAGCAGACGCACTTGACGCCACTCCTGGCGTCGTTCCTCAGGCTTTAGGCCCGCTAGTGCGCCTCGGATGGGTTCGTTCGGTGCCCGGGCCAACCGGCGGTTACGAGTCGGTCAAACCATTGAACGAGCTGAACGTGCTCCAGGTGATTGAATTAATCGATGGCCCCACTGACAATGGCCGGTGCGTGGTCGCCGGCAGGGATTGTGATGCTGGCGATCGGTGCGCCCTTCACGAATCGTGGGCGCAAGCGCGAGGCGAACTCTTGGACTCTCTTGGAGGCACTTCGCTGGCCTCTATCGGGGGGCCATGCTGAGCGCCAATCGCCGTGACGTTGTTGCCTCGCAGAAAGGGATGCCCCCACCTTCTACCACTGGAGGCCGCCCGATCTGGCGGGCAGTCGCTGTTCCCTCCGAGCATGGAGGTTGGGGCCTCACTTTGGAGCCCGTTCTTCTAGGCCTGCTCCTTGCGTTCTCATGGTCTGGAATGGCTGTTGGAGTCGCCGCGTTCTTGGCCTTCTTGGTTCGCACACCACTGAAGATTGCACTGGGCGACCTACGTCGTCATCGGTCTTTGAAGCGGACCAAGGTTGCGACTCGGTTCGCCGTTGGTGAACTGGTGGCCATCGTGGGTTTGGGGCTCGCGGTCCTGCTTACGGCCGGAGGGGAATGGTTGTGGCCGGTCGCTGTCGCCGCACCGCTGATTGGGATTGAACTCTGGTTCGATGTACGCAGCCGCAGTCGGCGTTTGGTACCTGAACTCTGCGGTGCGGTCGGGATTGCTTCCGTTGCCGCAGCGATAGTGGTGGTCGGTAACGGCGACGCCCGGCTGGCAATCGCAGCATGGATGATTCTCGCGGCCCGTTCACTGGCGGCGGTCCCCTTCGTGCGAACTCAGATTGTTCGACTTCGGCGAGGAACTGCTCCCCTCCTGACTACGGATGGATTCCAGGCGGTCGGCGCGCTGCTCGCCGCTGGCGCAGTTGCGATCGAAGTGAGCACGGTTTTTGGCGGCATCGCAGTTGCGCTGTTGGCGGCCGCTCACGTTGTGTGGCTCAGACGCCCCGTCCCGCCTGCCAAGGTGCTTGGCCTACGGCAGATGGTAATTGGGTTCTCCGTCGTTGGAGCCACCGCTATCGGCGTTCTGACTATCGGATAGATGCATCGAGGAGAGGAAAGTCATGTCATTGAACTTGGAAGACACACTTGCCGAGATCGTCACGGCGTCGCCTTCGCTGGCCCGCGATCTTGAACGATTCGGGCTCGATTATTGCTGTGGCGGGACAGCGACGCTTGAGCAGTCATGTCGCGAGAACGACCTTGATCCCGACGATGTGCGTGTCGCGTTGGATGCGGCGCTAGTCGACGAGCCCGCTCCTCCATGGTCGACCATGGACCTGGTGGAACTCTTGGACCACATCGAGTCGACGCATCATCGTTACCTTCACGAGGAGCTCCCGCGTTTGAGTGCGTTGACTCTAAAGGTGGTCGAAGTTCATGGCGACCGACATCCCGAACTCGCTGCGATCGGTTCTTGCTTCGCCGAGATACGAGCTGATATCGAACCTCACCTAATGAAGGAGGAACGAGTCCTGTTTCCGATGATGCGGGAGCTCGTGACGGCGGCGGATGTTCCTGCGTTCCCCTGCGGGCCATTGCAGAACCCGATTTCGGCAATGCTATATGAGCACGAAACTCTCGGGGAGCTGCTCGGAAACCTACGCAAGCTGACTGGTGGCTACGCTCCGCCCGCTGATGGTTGCGGGTCTTACGTTGCGCTGTTCGACGGGTACGAGCATTTGGAGCTCGACACCCACCTCCATATCCACAAAGAGAACTATCTGCTGTTTCCCGAAGTTGTTCGGCTTGAGTCGGCGCGTCAGCAGACGGCGGCGACGTAGGGGTAGGGGTTAACCGCTCGGCCACCACCGGGGTGGACTTCGAAGTGCAAGTGGTTTGCTGTGGTGTTGCCCGTATTGCCGACGTATCCAATGACTTCGCCCCGCGAGACGGATCTGCTTGACCCGGCCCAACCACTGAGGTGCGCATAGAAGTAGCGGGTTCCACTCGCTCCGTTGAGCCAAACGGAGTTGCCGCCGAGTCGGGTTGTCTTGAATTGCACCGATCCGGCTTCGACGGCGACCAATGGTGTCCCACCTGGCGACATCATGTCGACGCCCTCGTGGCTTCTGCCTCCGGAACGGGGTGCTCCCCATGTGTTGGCAAAGGCCCGGGGGCCAGAGACCGGACAAACGATGCCACTACCGGCGTTTGACGGTGCCGGCGATGACGGAACTGGTGCGGGGCTGACTGGGCTGGCGGAGGGTGCCGGCGAACCGGAGTTGGTTGGTGCCGCAGATGCGCCGCCGCCGGACCCGCTGTTTGAGTTGGATTGTGCACCCGACGAGCTTGCTGAACCTGTTGAACTTGCCGAACCTGTTGAACTTGCCGAACTCACCGCTCTTGAGGCTGCCGCGGCTGCTGCAGCTTGCTGTTGTTGGCGAGCCTCGCGCTGGCGCTGGAGTTCGTGTTGGACTTGTTCGTCGAGCACCCGCTCCTTCTCGACTTCGGCGAGTCGTACAATTTCGTTCTCAGCCCTTTCTTGGAGGTCCTCAAAGTTCTGTCGTGCCTGGGTGGTGGTCTTCTGTCGACGTTCGAGGTTGGCTCTGGCCGCTCGGACTTCATCCATTACCACGTCGAAGTCGTCGAGCTGTACAGCGGCGCTGCCGTGTGCGACCAATGCAAGCCGATTCGCGGTGATTTTGTCGTTGGCCTCATCGAGATCGATGAGTAGAGGTATCGCGGTGCCTGAGTTTGCGAAGCTTCGTAGAGCGTCTTGCTGCAACCCTGCGCGCATGTCGCTGGCCTGGGCCTCGACGGCGGCGAGTTCTGTTTCGGCATCGGCGATCTCGAGGGTCAAATGGTCGAGCTCTGATTCGGCGTCGAACATCGCCTGCGCGGCCGCGTTGGCGCGGTCGCGGGCTGCTTGGATTGCTTGAGCAGCCTCGGCGGCGGCATTTCCTGAGTGGTCAGCTTCGGCGATGCCGGGGACGGTCGCGAAGGCGAGTGTGAGTGCTACAAGCACGCCAACTCGGCGGATCTGCACGTGCGGCGACCACGTCCTCGACAGCATCTGCCCGATGCTAGCCGAATATGACGGTTCCGTGACGAATGTGTGACGTTGCGTCCGTCATCCTGCCTCGAAGAGTGCGCTGTCCTGGAGTTTTAGAGCGTCGGAATGTCATCTGGATAGGGGAACCAGCGGAGGTGTTCGAAGTCAGCGTTCGTTTCGGGATGGACGAATGCATCAGCCGGATGCTGTCGTGCATCAGAAAATAGTGCCCGGGCATTGTCCAAATGCTCCTTGAGGTTGATGTCGGCGGTCTGTCGGCGATTATCGAAGGTCATCTCGCCAGCCGCGTACGACACCTCACGCAGACTCATCGCTGGTCCGCTGTCGCCGCGCTTGTGGTGCCACAGCCCTGAGTCGGGCTCGAAACGGTACGAAGGGAGCAGAAGAGCGCCGTTGGTGGCGATCAGGTGGACAGCCTCAACGATGTAGTCAAATGTGGGCTCATCGATGAAGTAGTTGAAGTTCACCCTTACCCAGCCCGGTTTGATGCCTTCGCAACCCCGGTTGATCTCGCGCTGGAACTCATGTGACTGATCAAGGTCGATACCCAGCAGTCGATGTCCGTAAGGACCAGCGCATGAGCATCCGCCGCGCGACTGAATGCCGAATACGTCGTTGAGCAACGAAACGACGAAGTTGTGATGTAGGTACTGGTCGTCGTATCGAATCACGAACGAAACGATTGAGAGGCGATCGGCGACATGGTTGCCCAGCACGTTGATGTTTGGGTTCCGTTCCCAGGATGTGATTGCCCGCTTGATGAACTCGTGCTCGTGTTTGCTGATTGCCTCAGCGCCGACAGCCTCTTTGAGCTGAAACACGAGGCCAGCTCTGATCGACTCGACGATTGCGGGGGTACCGGCTTCTTCGCGATGCTCGATTGAGGTGAGGTAATCATGCTCAGTCGTGCTGACGTAACGGACGGTGCCGCCACCTGGAATGTCGGGAACCCGATTGGTAAACAGATCGCGTCGTGCAACCAGCACGCCGGGAGTGCCAGGACCACCGATCATCTTGTGCGGGGAAATGAATACGGCGTCCAGGTAAGCCGAGTTGTGGTCGGTGGCTGACCCCATCTCTATGGGTACATACGGGGCGGCGGCAGCGTAATCCCAAAGTGAGAGGGCACCGTGCTCATGCAACAACGTTGATACGGCAACGGTGTCGGTGATGATGCCCGTGACATTTGATGCCGCTGAGAAGGAGCCGATGAGCTTCGGGCGATCCGCGTACTTGGCAAGTTGTTGCTCGAGGTGATCCATGCTGACGTGTCCGTCGGAATCTTCGTCGATGATGACGACGTCGGCAATCGACTCACGCCACGGCAGTTCATTGGAGTGGTGTTCGTACGGCCCGATAAACACGACCGGCCGATCCTCGGGATCGATCGCGGCGCTCAGCCCGTAGCGGTCGTCGATTGCTGAGGGGATGCGGAGACCCAACACGCCAACCAGTTTGGCGATCGCGTAGGTCGCGCCGCTGCCGCAAAACAGCACGACATGCTCATCGGTTGCCCCCACGCATTCCGCAATTATCTGGCGGGCCTCCTCCCGCATGCGGGTGGTTTGGAGGCCGGTTCCGGATGATTCGGTGTGAGTGTTTGCGTACAACGGCAGTACCACGCGGGAGATGTAATCCTCGATGAACGACAGCGCACGACCCGACGCGGTGTAGTCGGCGTAGATGATGGGCCGCCGCCCGTATGGCCCTTCGATGATGTCGTTGCGCCCGATAACTGATTGGCGGATGTAGGTGATCAGCCGGTCGGTCTCCATGTCGCATATTCGCACATCCTGCAATGTCTTATTCACGGTCCGCGATGATCAGGTCACGAGGGGCATCCGCGGCGTAACCTCCGACGGAGAATGGATAGCGTTGTAGTCAAGTCCAATTTCGGTCTCACCGATGCCGCCGTTGCCGAACGCCAGGCCGACGGGCGAGTAAACGTAACTCCTGAACCCCCTGGCCGGTCGCTCGCTCAGATCATCCGCTCCAACGTACTGACGACAGTCAACGCAATCATCTTTGTGCTGTTCGTTTTGGTGCTGATTTCGGGCAATTGGCGCGACGGCCTGTTTGTTGGCGTGGTCGTTTCGAACTCGGTAATTGGCGTGGTGCAAGAGATTCGGGCGCGCAGCGAGCTGGCACGACTTGAAGTGGTGACCGAGCCGAGTGCGCTCGTGGTTCGAGAAGGGGAGACGCGCTCAATTGCGACCGAGGAAATTGTCCTCGACGACATTGTTCAGCTGGCTCTCGGCGGCCAAGTCGCGGTCGATGGCCGGTTGGCGGTGTCCAACGGAATTCGGATGGATGAGTCGATGTTGACCGGTGAGTCACTTCCGGTGCTCAAGGAGAATGGCGACGACGTCCTATCCGGGAGCTTCGTAGTTGCCGGCAACGGGCGAATCATCGCTACTGCGGTTGGGGCCGACAGTTACGCGAGCCGTCTTGCGGTGGAAGCAAAGACCTTTACGGCGGCCGAGTCGGAGCTACGCCGGGGGATCAACCGGATCTTGCAATGGCTCACCGTCATCATTCCGGTTGCTTCGATCCTGCTACTGCTGTCGCTGTTGGGCGAACAGAGTTGGCAGGACGCGCTGCAGGGAACAGTCGCGGCTGCTGTGGCGATGGTCCCCGATGGCCTGGTGTTGTTGACGAGCTTGGCCTTCATGGCTGGGGTAATCGCCCTCGCGCGGCGCAATGCCCTTGCGAGCCAGTTGTCGACTGTTGAAGTTCTGGCCCGGGTGGATGTCCTTTGTCTTGACAAGACGGGCACGATCACCACCGGCGAGATCACCTTTGCCGACATCCATCCCGTCGGTGACACTACTGACTCGGAGATGCGCGACGTTTTGACCGCACTCTCGTCAGTTGATGCAGCGCCGAACTCTACGATGGCTGCGATCGTGACTGAGGTGGGTACCACGACCGACTGGGAGGTCGTGGCGTCGGAGCCCTTCAACAGTGCCCGGAAGTGGTCGGCTGCATCATTCGTCGATCAGGGTTGGTTTTACCTCGGGGCGCCGGACTTCCTTATTGCTGACGACCATCCGGCGCGTGTGATCACCGATGATCTGAGTACCGCCGGCAAGCGGTTGTTGGCAATCGTGCGGTCGCCTGAGGGCCCCGATGGTGACGCGCTGCCTGGCGACGCGGTTCCGCTAGGCATTGTTGAACTTGAAGATGAGATCAGGCCTGATGCCCCCGAGGTTCTTGCCTACTTTGCTGAGCAGAATGTGACGTTGAAGGTCATCTCTGGCGACAATCAAGTCACGGTCGCGGCGATTGCCGAGCGCGCTGGACTGGAGTTGAGTACACCCGCTGTCGACGCGCGCACTTTGCCTGAGGATCTTGGCGAACTGGCGTCGGCGTTGGACGATGGCACCGTCTTTGGGCGTGTCGCTCCACGACAGAAGCAGCTGATGGTGGAGGCGCTTCAAAGTCATGGCCACGTAGTCGCGATGACCGGTGATGGCGTCAACGATGTGTTGGCTCTGAAGGAAGCCGACCTCGGAATCTCGATGGGTTCGGGGAGCGAGGCAACAAAGGCCGTCGCCGATTTGGTGCTGACCGATGACTCATTTTCGAGCTTGCCGACAGTGGTCGTAGAGGGTCGGAAGGTAATCAATAATGTTGAGCGGGTATCGAACCTCTTCGTAACGAAGGCCGCCTACGCGGTGCTGCTAACTGCGGTGGTGAGCTTGATCGGAAGCCCCTTTCCGTTCATTCCCCGCCAGTTGACCCTCATCGGCACGTTCAGTATTGGAGTCCCTGGTTTCTTTCTGGCGCTCTCGCCCGAGGTCGAACTGATCACGCCCGGGTTTCTACGTCGAGTGTTGTGGTTCTCGATCCCCGCGGGAATCGTTGCGGGCTCAGCGACACTCGCCGCTTACGAAGCCTCTCGCCGAATCACAGATCTTGAACTGGGCGAAGCGCGTACGATCGCGACGGTTTCGCTGCTGAGCATCGGGCTAGTGATCTTGGCTGTCGCAAGTCGCCCGATCAGGGTTTGGAAGATCGGGCTCGTTGGGGGAATGGCTTGCGGCTACGGAGTTGTGTTCGCGCTCAAGCCGGTGCGCGACTACTTCGAGCTCGAGGTGTTTGCGAGTTCTGCATGGTGGTACGCGGTTGCCGCTGTCGTGGGTGCCGGCACCTTCATCGCCTTGATCCCCCGCATCTTCAGTTCCCGCCTCGCCCGTGATTTTTCGGGAGGTTAGGAGGAACGGTCGGCGTCTTGGTGCCAGGAGTCGAGTGGTTCGGGAACCTCGTTGACCGAGAACTCGGGGCCGAGCTCGGCACCGATGAATTGGAGTCGATCGCCGCTCCAGAATCGGCCAGGGTCATACCAGTTTGCTGGCCGCTCGGTTCCGAGCAGACCCATCCGCTCAAATGTGAGCGCTACTAGTTCGGCGCAGTAAATGTCAGTCAGGGTTACTCGGCGCCTCGCGCGTCCCGCGATCCAGTGTCGTGCCAGAGTTGTGGTGCGTGGGAACGGCCGTCCGCTGAATTCGGCCACCACCTCCAACGCCAGGTTCTCCATCTCGTCGGATGCGTCAATGTCGATCTGGCGGAACCATGGTTGTTGCCCGTACTTGTGGGTCCAGGTGCTAACCGCGCGATCGAGATGGTGGAGCTGCGACCCTCGCTCGCGCTTTCCGGTCCAGACGTTCGGCATGCTCGCGCCAAGCTCGGCGTGCCAAATCAGCGGAGGGAGATCATCGATCGCAAGTACGACTCCCACGTGGTTGACAGGGCTGTTGGTGAGGAGGCGGATGGCGCGGTCGGCTGTGGCCGCACCGCGAAAGAGCCACACGTCACCGGTGGCGGCATCGGCGAGAGCGTCTTGCAAGGCAACAGAGTCGGTCATGAATCCCCTAACTTAGATGTCGATGCGGTGGGCAAAGTTCGTTGGTCTGGCAGGAGTTATCGGAGTATTGAGCGTCGCTGGCGTGCAGGTGTATCGCCAGCGTCGACGTCGTGAGTGGCACGAGGTGCCACCAACTGAGCTACGCGACCGGCTACATGAACGTCTCGCTGCTTCGCAAAGAGCGACCGGCTGACTGGCCAGCACGCCACAGATCAACCGCTCACCATTCGCTCCGCGAGATCTTCAGGAAAGCCGAATGGCACGGATCGCTCGTGAGCCAATGCGGTCGTGCGAACCATGTCGTCTTGGGTGGTAATGAGTTGTTTGACTCGGCGGTTGGTGCCTGGCGAGTTGGCCATGATTTCCGCGGCGAGAGAGGCCACGGCGGCATCGAGCTGATCGTCGGGAGCAACATGATCGACGAGGCCAATTGCCGCGGCGGTCGTACCGTTGATCCGGCGGCTAGTGAACATCAATTGCTTGGCGGCTGGCTTCCCGATGCGTTCGGGCAGGCGGATCGACATACCCCAGATCGGCACCAGCCCCCACTTGCCGTGGGTGTCTCCCAACGAGACCGATTCCGCAGCTACTAGTAGGTCACACGCAAGAGCTAGCTCCAACCCACCAGTGAGGCAGTGACCATGCAGCCGAGCGATTGTTGGCTGCGGCAGGTTTTCCAGCGCGTCGATTGTCTCTGCCTCGAAGTTTTTGCCGGGTGCTTTTTCGCGATCTGCGATTGATGTGAGATCGAGTCCTGCACAGAATGATCTTCCGGCGCCTTGAAGGATGACGCAGTGGACCGAATCGTCGTTGGCGATCGCGTCGACGTGTTCGCGTAACGCGACAAATAGGGGCGGTGTCAGGGCATTGAGCTTGTCGGGCCGATTGAGAGTGAGAGTGGTCAGCCCGTCTTGATCGGAGCGCAGGACGACTGCGCCGGGCGTAGATGCGGAGGTGCCGGTCATCACACCAGTCTGGTTTGGCCGCGACCCCGGAACCGAAGGCTGATCGGAACTAGTTTGCATCGATGAGATCGTTTCGCCGGTTCGCCATCTGTTGCGTCGCTGGAGCACTTGCCACGGTCGCTGCTTGCAGCAGTGATGACACCTCGGAATCGACATCGACGCAGGCCCCGACGGCAACTGGTGACCCGGTGCCAATTTCGACGGAAGCTCCCAGCACGATTGGAACTACCTCAACATCACCAGCGACCACAGAGCCGACGCCTGAACCTGAGGAGCGGACCTACGACTTCGAAGCAGTGGCGCCGATTGTTCAGGCCTTCGTTGATGATCGGGGGCTGAACGGTGCGGGGCTGATCGTTGTCGACGAACAAGACGGCGTGGTCTACGAGGACTACTGGGGTGAGTTTTCCGCTGATCGCGTGTCCTTCATCGCGTCGTCCAGCAAGATGATCACCGCGGGCGTGTTGCTGTATCTGCATGACGCCGACCTGCTCGACATCGACGCACCGGTTTCTGACGTTGTCGATTGGGGAGCTGCCAATCCAGCGATTGTGCCGGCTCAACTGATCTCCAATAGTTCTGGACTCGTCGGTTTGCTACCGAACCCGGTATTTCTTCCCTACTTGTGTCAGTACAACCCTGAGGGTTCCTTGCAGGATTGTGCTGAGGCCATCTTCGCGACACCCGACGACGATGCCGACGTCGTACCTCCCGACACCGAGTTCCGTTATGGAGGTG
>JAHRVJ010000333.1 GCA_019090765.1 Ilumatobacteraceae bacterium | reverse complement strand
GTTCAAGTCCCCCCTCGCGCACAACTCATACGAATGAACGTCCTTACTTGGACCCTGGGGTTCAGGTGGTGGCCGGTTCGTCTGCGCGTTGCTAGTTTCCTTTCTAGGCTGAAGGATCAGGGGGGCACGTGAGAGCGAGCCATAAAGCCTGAGTTGTCGCGATGCGATCTCAGCATGGGCAGCAAGCCGTTCAATTGGGGGCAGTCCCGAACTTCGTACGGTCTGGTGTCGGCTACATCGAAACCTTCTACAACTGTCAAGGGCACCAAGCCGGACCCGATCACCACCCCCAAACGACGTCTACGCTGCCTCGAATGGCCCGTGAAATCTCACTACGACCCGTGTCTCACCAAACGGGGGAACTCCAGCCGAAGTCGCTGACCGTCGTGTGCGGGGCGCGTCGGACAGGTACCACGCTGCTTGCAGCCATATTGTCGTCAGACCCGTCCACTCCACCGTTGCCAGGCGAAGCGCAACTTGTTCCGCGATGGCTTGAAGAGTACCGATGGGCTCTAGAGGATTTTGAGATACGAGCGTTGCCATTTTTTGATGATGTTGAGGCGCTACGTGATTTCTTTCGACGAAATCTGAGTCGGTTCCTCGCTCACTGCCACCAACAATTCTTCCCCGCCACGTCGTTGGTGCTCAAGTCACCTGAGATCTCTCTCTATTTCCCCGAGGCTCTCGAATTGCTGCCCGAGGCTAGATTCGTCGTAATCACTCGCGACCCTCGCGACCAAGTCGCCTCGGAGTGGCGGATACAGCAACAGCGTGTCGCCGAGCGAGTTGCTGACGCACGAGAGCGCATCATCGTTAGAGCGCACCTTTACAGTCGCGTCGCACGCAACTACGTTCGATACTACGACCCAATTCTAGGAACAAGGCCCGATCACGGCGATCGGGTGCTCTTCATCCGCTACGAAGACCT
The DNA here is from genome assembly GCA_019090765.1 of Ilumatobacteraceae bacterium. Classification (GTDB taxonomy): domain Bacteria; phylum Actinomycetota; class Acidimicrobiia; order Acidimicrobiales; family Ilumatobacteraceae; genus Sva-07. The sequence continues at coordinate 6,466 of JAHRVJ010000333.1, read as the reverse complement.
CGTCGAAAACCCCGAGGCAATCCTCGCTCAGCTCAGCGATTTCACCGGACTGGACCTGAGCTCATACAGCCCGACCGAGAAGTGGCCGAGCGTGGCCGACTCGTATTGGGCGTGCGGTGACCGGCCAGGTGACACTCCGCAGTATGGCAACGCCATGGAGCCGCGACGCGTGGGCGCTCACGCGCAGACCATGTCAAGCCGCGCGGCAGCGAGAGTCCAACAGATCTGCTCGTCGACCGTCGATCAACTCGACGCCGAAATCGAAACTGCTCGAATCAGTCCTGCTTAGCAAACATGGTCTGGGGTACCGTTGGGTTTTCCGGCGTACATACGAGCGGGAATTTCACGGAGTATCGAGACTCAACGTCGTTCGTGAACTGAGACCGTGAGTACCATCCTCGAAAGAACCCATGCCTGCATCCCGCGTCGAATTTCTGATCTGCGGCAGTCCGAACGACGCCTTCTATTCCCAGATTGCACTATTTCGAAGAAGTCTTGATCTGTTGGGGCCTGACTGGCGAGACGCGCGGGTCGTCGCGGCGTTCGGAGATACTGAACAACGCTCTATTCCTTCTCGTTGGGCCCCTTACTTCGAACGAATTGAAGTGTTCCACGCGACTACAGACGACTTCAGACGCGACAAGTACTTCGCAGCGAGCAATCTGCGCTTCAGTCTGGTGGACCCAACCGCTGATGTCTCCATACTATGTGATGCCGACACGGTTCTGATGCGACCGCTCCCGATGGACTTTCTCACAGAGATGAAGAGAAATCCTGCCGTTTGCGCGGTGCAGGCACACGTTCCCTTCGCTGTCTCGATTGACAGCCGACCGCAGTACGGCGACGGCGGGCTGTATCCCGGTATGCCATCGACTGAGTCTTGGGAGAAGATCAGCCGCCTGGTGCTCGGACAACCGATTGAGATGTCGCATCGACATTCCCTGAACACCTGGAGACCAGGCTTACGCGGCCTCCGTGGTGAGTCGGTGGTGCAGAGCATTTCACGACGAACGAGGGCTCTGAGCAAAACAATCCTGCATCCCACCGCTTCCAGTCCGTGCCCATTCTACCCAAACTACGGTTTCATCGGCGGCTCGCCCGCCCTGATCACCCGTCTCCGCGACGCGCTTCTTCCCCTGCACGCGCAGGTCGCCGACATCGTGGGAAATGATCTCTACGGACAAGTGGCAATCACGCTGGCCCTCGAAGCAGCGGCGCTGCCTAGTCGCGTGCTGCCGATCACATACAACTTCCCGAATGATCCGAGAGCCGACAAGCGGTATCGCGACGACGTCGAACGGATTATCGTGATGCACTACCTGCGAACGCAGCACTTTGATCGTCATCGCGTATTTGCAGAACGTGAGGCGTTTGACCGGTTCATGCGACTGAAGCTTCGAGGCAGCAATGAGGCGTTCCAGAGCTGCGTTCGTTCAATTACAAATGGCACTTACCCCTTCGGGTGACCTCAGCATTAGCTGCGGCACAGTGTCTTGCTGAGCGTGTTCAACCGTTCAGGAGGAGCACCCAACAAGGTCACGAACCAGCGCACACACTCGATCGACGTCTTCCGGCGCCATTGACGATCCTGCCGGAAACAAGATCGACCTGGCTGCGGCGCGCTCGGTTTCTGGCAGCAACCGACCGGCATCGGGCTGCTCTGTCACGTACGGCTCAAGTGCATGACAGCCAGGGTAGAAATAGCGCCGGGCGAGTACGTTGTTCGACCGCAATACTTCGATCAGAGAGTCGCGGCTGAGCCCACACTCGGCTTCCTCCACCTCAGCGACCACGTAGTGCCAATTCGATTCCTCATTGATGGCCGATTCGCGCAGGTCGAGCCCAGGTACAGCCTCGAGACCGCGCTCATAGGCCTGGTGGACAGTGTGACTGGCCTTTAGGGTCGCCTCGTAGGAATCTAGGTTCGCCAGCCCCATTGCTGCGCACACCTCCGACATCCTGGCATTCGTACCGAGGCCGATCGTTCTATCGAGGTCTGAAATGCCGTGGCTTCGAAAGGCACGCAACTTTGATGCGAGCACGTCGTCATCAGTGGTCACGGCACCACCCTCGAACGTGTGAAACGACTTCGTTGCATGAAAGCTAAATACCTCCGCGTCGCCGAAGCCCCCGACACGGCGACCTTCCAGAGAACAACCGAACGCATGTGCGGCATCGAAAACCAGTCGGAGATCATGGGAGGTTGCGATGCGCTTGAGTGCTGCGGCATTACAACCTCGTCCGAATAGGTGGACACCGAGAATCGCCGACGTGTTCGGAGTCACCGCCGCTTCGCATGCTGTCGGATCAATGTTCCATGTCGCGCGATCGATGTCGCAAAACACCGGCTTGAGCCCCATCCACGCCACAGAATGCGCAGTGCCGACGAAGGTGAACGACGGGACGATTACTTCGCCGCTCAGATCCAAGCCTCTAATCGCGAGAAGCATTGCCGCCGAACCGCTGTTCGCTGTAACACAATGGCGTACGCCCAGGTGGTCTTCGAGACGACGCTCGAGTTCGACGACGTAGGGTCCGTCGTTGGTGAACCAGCGCCGGGCCAGCATGTCATCCACGCGGTCCCGAAAGCCTCTTGCATCCCCAACATTCGGCTGATTGACGTGGAGCGGTCTACTGAACGCTGGTGAAGTCACGGACGTGGCGGGATCGAGTCGGAGAGCCTCATGCCGGCCACGACGATATCAGGCCGTGCTACGGCCGTCCCGCCCGGTGGGCTATCTCAAACCCCGCGCCCAACACTCGTATTGGCATCGTCCACTCTCGGCGTGCCAGCGGAAAAATCGAAGCGGTAGTGCGCGTAGGGAAAGTTGTCGGGCTGGTCTTGTGCAACAGCATCGATGAATCCACTATGTGTAGCTAACTTCGTGAGCCATTCGCGACGAAACCAGGTTCCGAGAATCGGGGTGCCGCGTGCGAGGTTGTTGAAGTAGGTCGACTCGCGATCCTGGGAGTCGAAGAACCTCCACTGTTTGTCTTGATCCAGCACGTCGGTGAGCACGAAAACACCTCCGGGGCGAAGCCAAGACCGGACCCGCGCAAACAAATTGACGACCTCAGCGGTGCTGAAGTGCTGAAGAGCGGCCGCCACCAGAACTCGGTCGAAAGACCCGCTGCGGAAGGCCACATCACGAGCGTCAGCTAGGACCGGTACCGCGCCTGCTCTGCAGTTTTCTCTGACAAGACGGAGCAGCATGTCGACAAATTCGACAGCCACTACCAGCTCGGCGGCCTGCTGCAACCGTGCAGTTAGAAGACCGTTGCCGGAGCACAGGTCCAATACCACACTGTCAGCAGCGGGTCGCAGCTGATCGATCGTATGGAATGCGATTTCCTCGAACGCTTCGTCCGAGATTGGTACTTGGTTCAAGACTCGCTGGACCTGAGCCAGCGGGTGGGATTCGGTCGAGTTGTCGGCATGCTCACGCCAGTACTCAAACCACCTCTCAGATGTCATCTAATACCTCGCGAACAACGGCGGCAACTCGCTCCATGTGTACATGACCGTATCGCTGGTCGATCGGCAGAGGAAGCAGCCTTGTCGCGAGATCTTGCTCCCACGATGGCGACCTTGGGCTCCGGGTGATGACCTCAGACCACAGTGACGGCACAAGAATTCCTTCTTGGATCAATCTCTGGTGAATCGGTATCGAGCTCAAGAAAGGGTAGTAGTGGGGTACATCATCTGCGTCGAGGCCGATCTGAAGCCTGTTTGCCATGCCAAGCATTTCTTGGAGCGACTCGTAGTTGCGGCGTCGGCGATTGCAGATCTTGACGTGGTCTGCCCGCGACATTCTGCGACGACTACGGTCGGACATTGCTGAGACGGAATTGTCAAAAGAGCGTTCGGCGCGGCGGTATAACTGGTGCGCATCAGGCTCACCTAGCTGACGCGCCCGCAGGTGCTCTTCGGACCCAAAGACATTGGACGAGGCATCTATCTCAGCGCTATTGGGCCCGGTGAGATATGCCCCGTCGGCGACTCCAACAAACTTCCGAGCGGAGTTGAACGACCAGAAGTCACCAGGCATCGAGCGATAGAAGGCACAGGCATTGTCAACGATCGGGCGTCGGAACGACCGAATCAAGCTCAGGGGCAATGTTTGGCTGAGACCGAAGTAGGTGACCATGAGAACCATCGAGTCTTGGTCGACGTCGCGTGGATCCAACAGAGGCTGAAGATCGCTGTCAAGGCCGTAGAACTCAACATTGCTCCCTGCGGCAGAGACCGCTCGCACTGCAGCATCGCACAGGTACGAAGGCACGAAAACACGCTTTGGGGATTCGCGGTTGAGGATTGCGCTCAAACAGGCCCGTCCCGAGCGAAGTGGTTTCCCCGCGAAGTCCGTTATCTGCTCAGTTAGTGGTTCGAGCTCCAGGAACCCACCGACAGGAGTCACCCTAGACTGGCACTCTGTACAGCGTGAGCGGCGTGTGCGGGCCCTGCGCGACAAATGATGTCCAGAACCGAGAGCCCGCCAACGAATTCCGAGCCGGGCTGATCGTAACTATCCAGTTGGGGGTCCAGGAACAGCAGATCGATGCCTTCCACCGCGAATTCATTTCCATCGTAGAGGTGTCGACCACCTGGAGAGTTGAGATACTCGTCCGCCCCGAGCGAGACACAGATTTCCAACAGTCTCTCCGTGCCCGAAAGCTCGCTAGCAGGATGATCGCTGGAGCTGACTGTCATCTCCACGCTGATACCCAACAGAGCACATGTCGCACGGACACTTCGTTCGGCCAACCAGCCAATATTCAGCGGTTCTGGAACCAATACCTCATCGATCAAAGACAGCGCAGTGTTCAGATGCTCAGCCGTGCTGTATTCATACTGCACCATCCGACGGAACTTCCGGCGCCAGCCGGGATAGTAATCTGGGCTCACCTTCGTGTCGCAGATGTTGCGGTGGGACGACGCTTTTGAAACAGGCACAGTGAAGTAACGAGGCTCGCCATCGACGAGTAGCCGATTCCTATTGACCCATCCCTGCTTTATATAGGACACATTGTCGTAAAACACGAACCTGTCCACTTTGGAGATGAGCTGAAAATACCCTAGGTAAGGAAAAAGGTACGGCTGCATCACTGCGAGTCTCATCGCCGACTAGCGTACTTACGCGTCGAGGACAGCATCCACAGTGTCTAGGTCTCAAGCCCAACGTCAAACCGGATTTGTCACGATCGATCGTTCAACCGATCAAGTTCATCAGCCGACGTTGAAGCGTGAGGGTTGGCTCTTCGGGCGGCTCACCCAACTCTCTAGCACCAGTTACAGGTAGCCAGAGCTTCGCGTACGGCAGCCAGATCACCCGGGTCGAGAACTTGCTGCCGAACAGGGGCATGTCGCATTCCACGAGCAACTTGGCCACCGTTGGCCCGAGCAATTGCGCGGTCGTGATGAATATCGATGCTCGAAGTTGCAGGTCGTGATAATGCACCAACGCGTTGCTGGAAGTCGGGTTCAAGAACGGTTCCGTCAGGCGCACGATTGTGATGTAGTGGGCCACCCCGCCGACCTTCACCCGTTTGTGTGTGGTTCTTGGGCGCGTGGTGGCGAAAAACCGGATGCCAATACAGGATTTGGCGCCTGGTACTGAGGTGGGGCTATTCGGGGGTGCCGGTTGGCTGCCACAGGGCGTTGGCCAAGGGCTTGCGTGTGAGGCCCTTTGAAACTGACATTCGGTGCGGCCCGGCGATTACGCCGATGTTGGTGCTATCAAGTGCCTTGTTCAGTCTCCAACTGGCACGTGGGGGAAGATCGTGAAGTAAGTGAGCGGGGACGATCAGCAGGTCGTCAGGCAGCAATCGGCTAAGCGTTGATTGATCGAAATTGTCTTCCACTACGAAGATGTCGACGTCGTCGTGAGCGTGGGTCAATTCTTCGGCGACATCTGGATCTTGTGTGACCACCAGCAATGGCGCAGTCGCTGATCTCCGCAGGCGGGTGCCCGCGGACACTGCAAGTTGGGCGTCTTCGAGTCGCCAATCAGTACTGGTGTCGCCGAGGACCACAACCACACGGTTCCATTGCCGCAGCACCCGTGCAGCCATTGTCGGCACGGGACATCTCTCACCGACACCGTCGATGTCATTGCCCAGCAGATAGTCGCTGGCGAAGTGCGGCCCTGCCCACGAGAGCATCACCAGCGATACTTCGTTCTCTTCGACCAGATGAAGAGTTCCGTCGGAGAATGAATCGTCAACTCGCACGACGCCTTCGGAGTCCAAACCCTTCGCGGTGATCACTTCGACCGCGTGATTGACGACCATTCTGGCCACTCCGAGCTGCCCGGGGTCAGCGACTTCATAGGGAACGACCAGCCCGTCGTCGGGGTTCGCGATTGCGGCCGTCAGCGCGATCAGTGTGTCGAGATCTGACCCGTTGGACCTGATGTCGAGCAGGATGTTGTTGCCAATCGGTGCTTGGTCAAGGTGTGGCATCGGC
>JAHRVJ010000029.1 GCA_019090765.1 Ilumatobacteraceae bacterium | reverse complement strand
ACGGGAGGAGTCGGCGGCGGGGGAGGTGGGGGTGTCGACCGCGGTTCGCCTGGCACCGGGGGAACGTTGCTCATCAGAGGGGAACGTTGCCGTGCTTGCGTCGGGGTAGCTCCTCGCGCTTGCTAGAAAGCATGCGTAAGCCAGCCACCAACTTCTGGCGAGTTTCGGCAGGATCGATCACGTCATCGATGTAGCCGCGCTCGGCAGCGGCATATGGAGTTGCGTACTTATCGGTGTACTCCTCTACCAGTTCGGCGCGTCGAGCAACCGGATCAGCGGCTTGTTGCAGCTCGCGTCGGTAAACGATTTCGACGGCACCCTGCGGCCCCATTACTGCCAGCTCGGCTGACGGCCACGCGAACGCCAGGTCGGCGCCGATCGACTTCGAGTTCATCACGACGTACGCACCGCCGTAAGCCTTGCGGGTGATCACCTGGATACGGGGCACCGTCGATTCGCAATAGGCGTACAGCAGCTTTGCTCCGTGGCGGATAATGCCGCCGTACTCCTGATCGACCCCTGGGAGAAAGCCGGGAACATCTACAAACGTGATCAGCGGGATGTTGAACGAGTCGCAGGTTCTAACGAAGCGGGCTGCTTTCTCCGACGAATTGATGTCCAAAACGCCCGCAAGGATCTTGGGCTGATTACCAACGATGCCTACGGGCTTGCCGTCGATTCTCGCGAATCCGCAGACGATCGACTTGGCCCAGTGTGCGAAGTATTCAAAGAACTCGCCGTCGTCGACAACGTGGCTGATTACTTCGACCATGTCATAGGGCAAGTTGGGGCTGTCAGGCAGGATGTCGCGCAGTTCGGGGCACAACCGGTCTGGGTCGTCACCAAGGTCCTCTGCTGGTGGCTCCTCGAGATTGTTCGAAGGCAAGAACCCCAGCAGGAAGCGAACGTCGTCGAGGCATGCCTTCTCGTCGGCTGACACGAACGTCGCGACGCCGGACTTCGAGGCGTGGCTCATTGCGCCACCGAGTTCTTCGAGCGTGACATCTTCACCCGTCACTGTTTTCACAACATCGGGGCCGGTGATGAACATGTGGCTGGATTCGCGAACCATGAAGATGAAGTCGGTCATGGCGGGCGAGTAGACGGCGCCGCCGGCGCAAGGGCCGAGAATCACCGATATTTGCGGTACGACACCCGATGCCTGAACGTTGCGGTGGAAAATCCCGCCGTAACTGGCGAGGCTTACTACCCCTTCTTGGATGCGTGCGCCTGCGCCGTCGTTGAGACCGATGACGGGCGCTCCGACCTTCAGTGCAAGATCCATCAGCTTGTGGATCTTCTCGGCGAATACCTCTCCGAGGGCGCCGCCGAACACAGTGAAGTCTTGCGAGAAGACGAATACCTTTCGTCCATCGACTGTGCCCCATCCTGTAACCACTCCGTCGGTGTAGGGGCGGTCTTCCAGGCCCGCTGCGTGAGCGCGGTGACGAGCGAGCAGATCAAGCTCGTGGAACGAGTCTTCGTCGAGAAAGTAGTCGAGGCGCTCGCGAGCGAGCATCTTGCCCTTGTCATGCTGACGGTCGATTGAACGCTGTGAGCCGGCGCTGTACGCCTGCTCCCGCCGATCGTTGAGGTCAGCGAGCTTGTCCTGCATCGGGTTTGTCACGATGCCGAAGCTACTGGCTGTAGATCGAAGCCGGAAGATCGGCAACAATGTTGTTCGATGTTTGTAGGAACTTCAGCGCCCGACGATGCCTTCGATCTGCCATTCCAACCGCCGATAAAGCCAATGCTGGCCAAGCTCGCGCGAGTGATTCCCGAAGGTGACGGCTGGTTGTTTGAGCCCAAGTGGGACGGCTTTCGCTGCATCGTGTTTCGCGACGACAATCACCTCGAACTCATCAGCCGCAAGCTCCGCCCTCTGGCCCGGTACTTTCCGGAGCTGCTGGATCCGCTCGCTGCCGCGCTTCCGAGGCGCTGCGTCGTCGACGGTGAAATTGTGCTTGCTGATCGCGAAGGGCGAGGTCTCAACTTTGATGCGTTGCTTCAGCGGATTCACCCGGCGCAGTCTCGTGTCGACCGTCTGGCGGCGGAAACTCCCGCAGCGTTCGTCGCATTCGACCTGCTGGCGATCGGCGACGAATCGCTGCTCGACACCCCAATGGTCGATCGGCGGCGCGGCTTGGAGTCGGCGTTGCACCCGAACGACTCGGTCTACATCACGCCCGCGAGTACTTCACGCGAAGTAGCCGAAGACTGGTTTGATCGCTTCGAAGGAGCAGGCCTGGATGGCATAGTCGCCAAGCCCCTATCGGGTGCCTATGAACAGGGAAAGCGTGCATTGATCAAGGTGAAGCACCAACGCACCGCTGACTGTGCCGTTGCTGGCTACCGGATTCATAAGGATGGTCAGGGTGTCGGGTCGCTGCTGCTCGGTCTCTTTGATGCCGCGGGAGAAATGCACTCTGTGGGAGTGGCGGCATCATTCAGTGTGGCTCGCCGTGCCGAACTTCTCGCAGAGCTTGAACCGCTCACCACTGATGCGCTCGACGGTCACCCATGGCGAGGATGGGCCGAATCGCAGCCTGGTGTTGACGGATCGGAGGACGGGTCAACGCCCGCTCCTACTCCACAAACGGGAGGGAGTCGTTGGAGCGCTGGCAAGGATTTGTCCTTCGTGCCGATCCGGATGGGGCTTGTAGCTGAGGTGAGTTTCGGTCAGCTTGAGAATCGCAGGTTTCGTCACGGTTGCAAGTTCTTGCGGT
>JAHRVJ010000332.1 GCA_019090765.1 Ilumatobacteraceae bacterium | reverse complement strand
TTGCCGATCATCCGCGGCGACCGGTTCGTGTTGTGTAGCGACGGCCTGGTCGACGAAGTGGCCGATGTTGACATCGCCTCGACGTTGACCCTGGAGACCGACCCGCAGGACGCCGCCGACCGGCTCGTAGAAAAGGCCAACGAAGCTGGTGGGCGCGACAACATCACCGTGATCGTGCTCGACGTCATCGACGGTGACGATCCGCCAGACCCGACTCTCGAAGTCGATGTTGTGCCGGTGTGGGCCGACGATGCTGCCGACCCAACCCCGGCCGGACCATTGGAAGTAGACGCCGATCCCACCGACACCGCCGTCGATCAAGCAGCTGCGGCTGGCGCAACCCCTCCGGGCGACATTGCAGAGGTCCGACGCAAGCGACTTATCCGATTCGCGATTGCGTTCGGAGTCGCGGCGGCGTTTGTGGTCGTCTTCGTTTTCTTCTCGGTCTGGGCGGGCAACGGCTACTTCATTGCCTTCAACGAGGACGACGAAGCGATCATTTACAGCGGCCGCGCTGGCGGGGTGCTGTGGATTGAACCGACCGCGGAGAACCAGGTTGGGCCCACCCGCGACGAACTCACGACCGAGGTCGCTGACGAAATCGACACCGAGCCTCGGTTCGACTCCTTCGATGACGCCGTTGCCTTTATCCAAAGCGGCGTCACGACAACCACAACAACGACAACCAGCACCACGACAACCTCTACGACCAGCACGACGTCGACCACGGTGGCCGCGGCTGGAGTGACAACCTCTAGCGGGCCATGACCGAGGTCAGGCGTTTCGCCCACTACGCCGACGTCGCTTCCACCGGTGGCGCCGACTCACCGCTAGCGAGGCGCCGCCGAAGCACTGAGCTGTCACTCGTAGTGATGGCCGGGCTGATCACGGGCGCGGCGTACACGATCGCCGCACTCGGCACGAACGCCGAGATCCCCCCGGGCATCGTGATCTTCGTGGCGATCCTGCTCGGACTTCTACTGTGCGCGCACATCGTTGTGCGCCTTGTCGCCCGAGGCGCCGACGGAACACTGCTTCCCCTCGCGGCACTTCTTCACGGGCTCGGATTCGTGATGATTACCCGCCTCGACGACGATCTCGCCGGGCTGCAAGCCACCTGGAGCCTGATCGCGATCGTGATCTTCATCGCGACACTGCTCGTCGTCCAACGCGCCACCGACCTCGCCCGCTACGGATGGATGTTCTTCGCGATCGGCGCGGCGGTACTACTACTGCCGATGGTGCCCGGGATCGGGAGAAGCATCAACGGAGCCCGAATCTGGGTGAGCCTCGGCCCGCTCAACTTCCAGCCCGGCGAGTTCGCCAAGATTGCGCTCGCAATCTTCTTCGCCGCCTACCTTGCTGACCGCCGCGAACTGATCGCCGCATCGACGTGGAAGGTCGGCCCATTGCATCTCCCCGAGCCGCGCTACATCGCGCCGGTGATCATGGCGTGGGGGTTTGCCGTCATCGTGATGGTCGGTGAGAAAGACCTGGGCTCATCGCTGCTGTTCTTCACACTGTTCGTGGTGATGATGTGGGTTGCCACCGAACGCGTCGGCTACCTGTTGCTCGGCCTCGTACTGTTCGGCGTCGCCGCATATCTGGCCTGGCGACAGTTCGGCCACGTCCAAACGCGAGTTGACATCTGGATCGATCCGTGGTCGCGCTCCCTCGACCGGGGCTACCAAATTGTGCAGTCGCTATACGGGCTGTCGGACGGCGGGCTGACTGGCACAGGGCTCGGGCGCGGCAGCCCTAACCAGGTGCCAGAAGCGCAGAACGACTTCATCTTCGCATCGATCGGCGAGGAGATGGGCTTGATCGGCGCATCAGCCGTTCTCATGGCCTACCTGCTCATCGTCGGTGCCGGCCTGCGGATTGCACTCCGCACCGACCGCACCTTTGAGAAACTTCTAGCCGTTGGTTTGACCACGATCGTCGGTGTCCAGGGATTCATCATCATTGGTGGAGTGATCAAGGTTGTCCCCCTAACCGGGATCACGCTGCCGTTCGTGAGCTACGGCGGTTCGTCACTGCTGTCGAACTACATCCTGCTGGCGTTACTGATCAGGTTGTCTGACTCATCAGCGCGAAGACTCGGAGAGTTGCCTGACGACCCGACCCCCACCGAACGCTGGAAAGCCTGGAGATTGGGACGCCGCATCCAGAAGGCTGCCAGCAAAGGCCAACCAATACCCGAAATGGCTGGCGCAACTCTGAGCGACGGACAGACATGAACCGCCAGATCCGCCAACTCGCAGGTGGCCTCATGGCCTGCTACGTGATCCTCTTCGTCGCACTCAACTACTGGCAAGTAGGTCGCAAGGAAGAGCTTGACTCGCAGTTTGACAACACTCGCCAAGTGCTGCGCGAGTTCAACAAGCCCCGCGGACCAATCGTCACCAGCGACGGCATCGTCGCCGCGGTCTCGTATCCGAGCGCTCCCGGTGAGCCATACGATTATCGGCGTGAGTACCCGACCGGAGATCTGTTGGCCGACGTCACCGGGTACTTCACTTTCGCGTTCGGGTCCACCCAGGTCGAGCGGCTGTACGGCGACGTGCTCAGCGGCACGACTGCCGAGCAGCAGGTGCGGAGTCTCGGCGACCTGCTGAGCGGCGACGTCGATGCCGCCGGTTCGGTAGAGCTGGCACTGCGTCACGACGCACAATCGTTAGCCAAGTTCATGCTCGCGGGGAGAACCGGTTCGGTTGTGGTCCTCGAACCGAAGACTGGCGCGATTCGAGCGATGTACAGCAACCCGACCTACGACCCCAACACCTTCGTCAACGCTGACTTCGAAGTGGCCCAGGAAACAATCACCGAACTTCAGAACGCCGAAGACAACCCCCTGCTCGCCCAGGCCTACCAGGAGCGATACATGCCCGGGTCGACCTTCAAGGTAGTGACCACCGGGATCGCCCT
>JAHRVJ010000331.1 GCA_019090765.1 Ilumatobacteraceae bacterium | reverse complement strand
TGGGCGGTCTCGACGAAGGCTGGGGGGTCGCAACGAACACGCTCAGCAACGAGCGCGCCGGTGTCGCCACGATGTACTTGAACGTTCGGCGCAACTTTGATCGCCTGCTCGCCGCGGCATCCGAGCCCGGTCCTGATGGCGAGCGTCCGCTCGAATCGGCAACGAACCGTGACGCACTGATGCGCAGGTTTCAGGAAGTGCGCGCCCTTGAATTTCTCGCCAAACGCGCGCTCGGCGCAGCAATCAGCGGTCGTCCGCCCGGAGCCGAGGGGAGTGTGATCAAACTCGCCTGGTCTGAAACATGGCAGCGGTTGTCGCGAACGGCGACCGACATCCTCGGCGTCAGTGCCCTCAGTGGTCCGTGGGCCGATGAACTGTTGTCAGGCTGCTCGATCACAATCGCGGGCGGGACCACCGAGGTCAACAAGAACATCCTCGGCGAGCGCGTCCTTGGCCTGCCGCGCGAACCCAAGCCACCCCACTGAGTGTGAGACCCGTCCACTACGTTCTGGATTGCCAGTCGACAGTGGAGGCCTCACCGAATGACCCAACATGCAGATGGACGACTCGGCACCCTGGTGCATGCTGCCGATCTCCACCTTGGGGCGCCGCTCCAGTCCCTGGGCGGCCAAGCCAGCACCGAGGTTGCAGAACAGATTCGTGACCATGCAGCACGAGCCCTTGATGACCTGATTGAGCTGGTGGTCGCTGAGGAGGCCGAGATCCTCGTACTTGCCGGAGACATCTACGACGAAGCCGAATACGACGTGGGTGCACAGCTGCGATTCGTAAAGGGTCTGCGGCGGCTGACCGAACACGGCGTGAGCGTCTTCCTCACTCACGGCAACCATGATCCGCTAGTCCGCAACTTTCAGTTGGCGGCCGCGTTGCCCGACGAAGTAGTTGTGTTCCAAGCCGGTGAAGTTCAGGCACATTCAGTTCAGCTTTCGTCGGGACATGAGGTAACGGTCGCCGGAGTCAGTTTCGGGAAGCAGGCTGAGACTTCGAATCTGGCGAAGCGGTTTTACGACCATCCTTTCGACCCTGCACGAACCGTCGGGGTGTTGCACGCCAACGTTGGGTCAGACGCTCAGCACGGCCCGTACGCCCCCTGCAGTGTCGCCGATCTTGAGCAGAGTCCCGTCGGCTATTGGGCGCTCGGCCATATTCACAAGCGTCAGGCGAACGACCTTGGCTCGGGCCGATGGTGGGCCTATTCGGGCAATTTGCAAGGGCGGAACACGAAGACCACCGAATGTGGACCCAAGGGTGCCCTTGTCGTACCGATCCTGTCGGGCGGTTTCGGTGAGCCTGAGTTCAAGCCTTGCGACCGTGTTCGGTTCGAACGTATTGAAGTCGATGTCACCGATCGGTCCGACCTCGATGAGGCGTTTGACGCTGTTGAGGAGGCGCTTGAGGTTTCCAAGGCTGAGGCAGCGGGTCGTCCTGTTGTGGCCCGCATCGAGTTTGTGGGCTCGACACCTGCACATGAGCAACTGTCCACTGAACATCATCTCCTCGAACTGGTTCAGCAACGGCTCGGGGTCGATCAGATTGCGGCCGTCATCGCGAAAGTTGCGGTATCAACTAGCGCGGTTGTGAGCCGTGAACAGGTCCTCGAACGTAACAATTTGCAGTCGGCATTGCTGGAACGTGTCGACGTCTTGCGCGGCGAACAATGCGGCCTTGATGAGCTGCTCGGCGACTTCGATTCGGTGGCCCGAAAACGGCTGGACCGCCTAGTCGGGGAAGATCCGGCGCTGCTCGAATCGGTGCTCGTGCGTGCCGAGCAACTGCTCGTCGACGGTCTCGAAGGTGCGCCATGACCGACCGGCTGGTGATCAAGGAAGTCTGGGCCGAACGGTTCGGAGGGCTGCGCAATGCCACTGTGGATTTGGGTTCCGGCGAATTCGTTGTAGTGGCAGGCCTCAATGAGAGTGGCAAGTCTTCGCTGTCGGAGCTGATGAGTTGGCTGCTGGTTGGTCCATCCGGCAATGCTGAGAGTGCCCAGCGGTTCGGCAAGCTGGGCGAACCAATCGGGGGTCGTCTCAGCGGCACGCTGCGCGGTCAAGGCTTCCGTGCAAGTGGCGACTTCAAGGTGTTGCAGAAGGGTGCTCCGAAGGACAATGCGCTCACGGTCACCTTCGGCACCCAGCAGCTCGATGCTGTCGGGTGGCGCGGCATGCTCAGCGGGATTGACGCCGCGATGCTCGACGCGGTCTATCTCATGTGGGGTGCTGAGTTGCACGACGGCGCGAACCTGATGGCCAAGATCGAGGAGGCCGCGCTCGCTGGGATGGCGGGCTCGCGCAATGTTGGGCCGCTGACCAACGAGTTGACCGCATCGGTGAAGTCGCTGCTCACCTCCAGGGCGGCTGGCTCGAGTTCGTTCAAGGCGTTGCAGTCGAGCCGTGGCGCGCGTAAGAAGGAGATCGAGGTGATTCGGGCACACGCTCGCGACTACGCCGACCTGCAGCGCGACCGTGACCAAATCAAGGTTGAAGTCGAGCAGGTGGATAAGCGCCTAGCCGAGCTGGCCAGCCAGGTTGCCGCGCACGCCACACTGCTGAACGTTGATCGGGAACGCCAGCAACTAGCGGATCTTGTCGTCGACCTCGAAGAGTTGGAACCCGTTCCCGAATCCTGGCTGTCGATAGTTGCTGCGCCCAGGGTGCTGGCCGAAGCCGTCGGGGCTGTCGAGACAGCGGACCACGCCTTGGCTGGGGCTACTGGTGAGTTCGAGTCGGCGCGTCAGGCCGCCGGACTGGATATGGATGTCGCCTCGCGCATCGTGGTCGGTCAACCCGAGGTACTGGCGGTGTCTCGAGGCGGGCAAGCTCGATTGTCGGCCGAGGAAGAGCTTGCGAAGTCAGGCCGCAAATTACGCGAACGCGTCGGTGACCTCGACCGACAGCAGCAAGAACTTGACCATGCGCTGGCAGCATGCCACGGCCAGACCATCGAGGAATTGAGCGGTATCACCCTCGACACCGGCGACTATGGCGAGATCATCGCCAAGATCGCACTTTGGCAAGCTGCCGATTCCAAGGCGAGAGCGGCCCGTGCTGAGGTCGGCAAACGCGAAGGAGACCTCAGCGGGTCAACCGAGACTGCCCAAGGGGCCCGTGATGCATGGGATCGTTTCGGCATCGGCTGCACCGCTCAAGAGTGGCTGGGCCGGGGCGGCATTGCTGACCCTTCAGAGCCCCGCCGGCGGGCCTCGGACATTTGGATCTTTGTAGTTGCCGCGGTTGTTTCGGCTGGGTCGTCCTTCATCCTTCCGCGTGTCGCCTGGTCGCTCGTCACTGTCGTGGCGTTCGTCGGTGCATTCTTCTTGCAACGATCAGGCTGGGGCGGCCGCGATGATGAGACCTCGGGAGTTCCGAGCGAATCCACGAGTGAGGCCGCCGATGAAGTGGTGCGAACAGAACGTCTTGTGGCCGACGCCGAGCTGGAGCTCTCCGCCGCGCGTCGTGATTGCGATACTGCGGTGGAGCTTCGAGAAACCACGGCACAGGCCGCCGTAGACCGTGCTCAGGTGTCTGGCATTGTGCTCCCTCCTGATCAGGAAGCCTCAGAGGCACAGCTCCACGCGGTCAACAGTGCCGTTGCGGCCCTTCGAACTCGTGACTCATTGTCGTTGGAGGTTCAGCAGGCCCGAACAGATTGCGAAGGGCAACAACGTGAGGCTGACCGTCTGGGCCACCAGGTGCGCGCGGTGCTCGATCGATGCGGTGTCCCCGACGGGGTGGCCCTCGCTGATGCGTCTGAGCTGATCGAAGGTTTCCAAGCCGTCACCACTAAGCGGCTCGAATTCGAATCGGCTAGCAGTGAGCACGTCGCAGCCAG
>JAHRVJ010000330.1 GCA_019090765.1 Ilumatobacteraceae bacterium | reverse complement strand
GCCCTCGTTGCCACCGGCGCAATCAGCGATGACGGCATCATCGACCCACGCGACACTCGCACCGTGCTCAGCTTGTGCTTGTCAGCGGTCCGCAACCGGCCAATCAAGGGTGCCGAGAGCTATGGAGTGTTCAGACTGTGAGCCCCTCAACAACGTCGGCGCCAACCGCCGCATCTAAGACAATCACCACCATCCTCGTTGCCAACCGCGGCGAGATCGCTCGGCGTGTTTTCCGTACGGCTCGCTCGATGGGAATGCGCTGTGTTGCGGTCTATGTCGATGCCGACGCGTTAGCCCCCTTCGTTGCCGATGCCGACGAGTCGATTCGGCTCGACGATGGCGGCTACCTCGATGGCGACGCCGTGATTGCTGCAGCCAAGTCTGCTGGGGCAGATGCCATTCACCCTGGCTACGGCTTCCTCTCTGAGAACGCTTCGTTCGCCTCCAAGGTAATTGCGGCTGACATTGCATGGGTCGGGCCGACACCGAAGGTGATCGAGGAAATGGGCGACAAACTCGCCGCCAAGCGAATCGCCATCGGCGCCAACGTGCCCACCCTTCCGTCATCTGACGACGCGACCGGCGCAGACGATGTGGGTTACCCCCTACTCGTCAAGGCCGCTGCGGGTGGCGGCGGCAAAGGTATGCGAATCGTCGAGTCCGCCGATGATCTCACCGAATCCGTGGCAGCCGCACAACGCGAGGCAAAGAACGCGTTCGGCGACGATCGCGTCTTCCTCGAGCGCTACGTTCCACGTGCCCGCCATATCGAAATCCAGATCCTGGGTGACGAACATGGTGGCCTAGTTCACCTCGGCGAGCGAGAGTGCTCCATCCAGCGCCGACATCAGAAGATCGTCGAGGAAAGCCCGTCACCGGTAGTTAACGCAGTGCTTCGTGAGCGGATGGGCGAAGCTGCTCTCAGCCTGGCTCGCGAGTTGGGCTACCAATCCGCTGGCACGGTCGAGTTCCTGTACGACGAAACGACCGAGGACTTCTACTTCCTCGAAGTCAATACCCGCCTCCAAGTCGAGCACCCTGTCACCGAAGAGGTCACCAGCATTGACCTGGTTCGCGAACAGTTGCGCATCGCTGCTGGCGAACCCCTTGGCTACAACCAAGACGCAATCAGCTTCAGCGGCCATGCGATTGAGGCCCGCCTCTACGCCGAAGACCCCGCCTCGGGGTTCCTGCCCGACACCGGCCGCCTTGTCGCTTATGTCGAACCTACCGAACCCACTGTTCGGTGGGATTCCGGCGTGGCGGCAAATTCGGTAGTCGGCGTCGACTTCGATCCCATGCTGGCAAAGGTCGTCGCTCACGCCCCGACCCGTACCGAAGCTGCTGGTCGACTCGCGTTGGCCCTCGAGCGACTTCACCTCGGTGGCGTCATCACGAACCGTGCGTTCCTGGCCGCGACGCTCCGCCACCCCGAGTTCCTCGCTGGGCAAACCACGACCGATTTCATTGATCGTGCCAACCCCGACCGGTCGCTTCAGCTCAGCGATCCCGAGTCTTATCGTGCTGCGGTCTGCGTTGCTCTGTGGCTGCAGGGCCGCAACCGCGACGATGCCACAACTCAGGCGTCGATGCCGACGGGTTGGCGCAACTCACTGATGCCTCCGCAGTCGGTAGAACTGCGTGTCGGAGACAGCAACACTGTCGTTGAGTATCAGATATGTCGCGATGGTTCGTTCACCTTGTACAGCCGTAGTGAACCCGACGAGGAAACTGCCGAGACCACCCTCATCGCTGACGGCCGCGCAGTCGTCCACACTTGGCGAGCCGACGGACTCGACATCGAAATCGACGGCCGCCGTCAAGACGTCGCAGTCACTCCGGACGGCGACCGCATCCATGTGCAAGTGCTGCGCGGCACGCTCACCTTCGATGTCCTCCCACGATTCGTTCCTCCGGGTGGCGGCGAAGTCACCGGGGGCCTGACTGCCCCAATGCCCGGTGCCGTACTGGACGTGCGTTGCGTAGTCGGCGATGCCGTCGCATCTGGCCAGGTATTGATCGTGCTAGAAGCAATGAAGATGGAACATCACGTCAGCGCCCCGTTTGATGGAGTAGTCACCGAGGTCCGCGTCGAAACGGGCGAACAAGTCGACAACGGCGAAATGCTGCTTGTCATCGAGAAAGAGGGTGAGTAATGACCGATCCGATCCGCATTGCCAATTGCTCTGGCTTCTACGGCGACCGGCTTGCCGCCGCCCAGGAGATGGTTGAAGGCGGCCCTATCGACGTCCTTACCGGCGACTGGTTAGCCGAGCTGACAATGCTCATCCTCCAGCGCACCCGAGCCAAGCGTCCCGGCGGCGGGTTCGCCCGCACCTTCGTCACCCAAATGGATCAGGTGATGGGAACCTGTCTCGATCGCGGCATCAAAGTGGTGACCAACGCCGGTGGTCTCGATCCCGATCATTGCGCGGATGCGGTTGCCGAAGTTGCCGACAAGCTCGGCCTGTCCCCCACCATTGCGTACGTCAACGGTGACGACATCCTTGGACGGCTCGATGAATTGGTCGCGGCCGGCGTCGATCTCGCCCATTTCGATAACGGCGAGCCGATCGGCGATATCTCACGCTTCATTACCGCCAATGCTTACCTCGGCTGTTGGGGCATCGTCGATGCACTAAACAGCGGCGCCGACATCGTGATTACGGGTCGCACAACTGATGCCGCCGTCGTCTGCGGGCCTGCGGCATGGCATCACGGTTGGAAACGCGACGACTGGGATCAGCTCGCTGGCGCCGTGGTCGCTGGCCACATCATCGAATGTGGAACTCAGGCAACCGGTGGCAACTACTCATTCTTCACCGAAGTCGCAGGACTCACGCACACCGGTTTTCCATGGGCCGAGGTGGCTGCTGATGGTTCCTGCGTGGTCGGCAAGCATGACGACACCGGAGGAGAAGTCTCAGTCGGCACGGTGACTTCGCAGCTGCTCTACGAAATTGCTGCTCCGGCATATTTGGGGCCCGATGTGACCGCCCGCTTCGACACCATCGAACTTGAGCAAATCGGTACCGATCGGGTGTTGGTCAGCGGCACCAAGGGAGAGCCGCCCCCCTCCACTCTGAAAGTCGCCATGAACGAACTCGGCGGATTCCGACAGGAGATCGGAGTCGGCATAGTTGGGCTCGATATCGAGGCCAAAG
>JAHRVJ010000329.1 GCA_019090765.1 Ilumatobacteraceae bacterium | reverse complement strand
GGCGTAACGCTCCCAACCGAACGTAGAACCCGCCTCGACGGAGACGACGGGCACTCCCGCGGGGAGTAGCTCGTCGTGATACGACTTGTCTTGCGCTGCGAAGCGATCCCAGCTGGGCATGCTGACGACTCGGGCGGCGACGCCTTGTGTCTGAAGTTGCTCGGCAGCATCGACACAGACTTCGACTTCACTCCCTGTACCAATGAGTACTACGGCTGGTTTGCCATCAGGATTTCGTACGATCCCTGCGCCTCGCTCGACGGCCGAACCGTCGGTGGTGACGCGGATGTTCTGGCGGCTGAGGATTAATGCCGACGGCCCGTCGTGGCGTACGACATCGGCCCAGGCAGCGATCGTTTCGTTGCCGTCAGCCGGGCGGAGTACGTGTAATCCAGGGATCACCCGAAGGGAGGCCAGTTGTTCAACGGGCTGATGTGTTGGGCCGTCTTCGCCGACCCCGACCGAATCGTGAGTGAACACAAAACAGGCCTTCGCCTGCGACAGCGCCGCCAGCCGTATTGCGGGACGCATGTAATCAGAGAACACGAAGAAGGTGCCAGCGATTGGAAGCATTCCGCCGTGGAGCCCCATCCCCACGAGAGCGGCACCCATTGCGTGTTCGCGTACGCCGTAGTGGATGTAGCGACCCGCGGGATCGGTTGCCGTGTGTGGCGTGGTGCGAGCGAGGCCGGTGCCGTTGCTGCCGCTGAGGTCGGCGGACCCTGAGATGAGACCAGGTAGAAAATCGTAAGTTGCATCAAGGGCAAGATTGATCGCCTTGCGGGTCGCAACTGATTCGTTGGCTTCGTATGTAGGCAGGTCGGCGTCCCACCCATCGACTCCGGTGCCGTTCCAGGCCGCTTGCCATTCGGGCGTTGCCGCCGCAGTCGCGCTGGAGTGCTCCCAGGCTGAGTGAGCCGCGGTAGCGCGCTCCGCAACGCTGGCACGGTAGGCGGAAACGAGGTCGTCGGGGGCCCAGAAAGGCTCGTCAGGAATCCCCATTACGGCTTTGGTGCGGGCCACGTCTTCGGCCTTGAACGGATTGCCGTGCGCGCTGGCGCTGTCGATGTAGTCGGGGGAGGGGTCGGCAATGTGGGTCCGCAAAATGATCAAGGACGGCTTTTCTGTTTGTTCCTTGGCATCCAGAAGGGCGGTTTCGATGGCGTCGAGGTCGTTGCCGGCTTCGCCGAGTTCATTCACGTCCCACCCGTAGGCGCGGAATCGTGCCGCTGTGTCATCGTGAGTGGTGATCTCGGTCGGTCCATCGATCGTGATGTGGTTGTCGTCGAAAATGCAGATCAGTTTGCCGAGGCCCAGTTGGCCCGCCAACGATGCAGCTTCGTGGCTAATGCCTTCCATCAGGCCGCCGTCCCCGGTGATCACGAAGGTGTGGTGGCTCATTGCGTCGGAACCAAACCGTGCTTCGACGTTGCGTTCGGCGATGGCCATACCGACCGCGTTGGCGAAGCCCTGCCCGAGCGGGCCAGTGGTTACCTCAACCCCGGCAGTGTGACCAGCTTCGGGGTGACCCGGTGTGGCCGAATCCCACTGTCGGAAGTCTTTCAAGTCGTCGAGTTCGAGGCCGTAGCCCGCAAGAAACAACATCGAGTACTGCAGCATCGACGCGTGGCCGATCGACAGGATGAAGCGGTCACGGTCGGGCCAGGCGGGATCGGCCGGGTCGTGGCGAAGCACCCTGCTGTAGAGCACGTGAGCCAAGGGTGCGAGGGCCATGGCGGTTCCCTGGTGGCCGCTGTTGGCAGCCAGCGGGCCGTCCATCGCCATCCCTCGGATCAGCGCAACGGATGTGGTGTCTTGCTCTGCAGTCAATGGCACGCGGCGACAGTACCCGACGATGCCTCATTCGTCTTCAAGGCAGCACAGAAATCTGAACTATCCGCGGATCTAGTCTGCGTCGTCCGAGACGACTGGCGGCAGCAACGTGAACGGCACGATGTGCCAGGCATCGTGGCCAACGCGGCAATGGGCAAACACCTGGCCGTAGTCCGGGAATTCCAACTCGGCACGTACGAGGCGGTAGGTGAACTTGCCGGGCTCAACTGTGAAGGGGCTGACGTTGCGGGCAACTTGTTCGCTGTCTTCATCGAGACCACGACGGAACACCACTTCAAACACGCCGTTTCCGGACTCGCCCTCCGGACAGAAGATCAGGCCTACGAGGTGCGGCGTGATCGTGACGGGGGCGGGCAATGGCGCGGGCTGTGAGAACATCACTCCGGTCATGTCAATTCGCGTCGAAGGGCCAGGGCTCTGGCGCATCTCGAAGTTCTCGACAAACAGAGCCGCCACAATTTGCATGTGCGTCAGGCTAGGTCCAGCGCCGCGGCACCCGTAGTACGACTCGAAAAGAACCCTCTACAGCAACGGCACCGAACGACCTGGAATCAGCTTTGGTCGCGGCAAGGTTGTCGGAGAGGACCATCATCGTTCCACTCTCCATTACTGCGCTGACCCTCTTAACCAGCCAGAAGCCGGGCTCATCGGGGTGCTCGAAACATCGGATCTGGTTAATCCGCGCTCGGGTGCTGGCGTGAGCGACCAAACCTTGGCCGTCAACGAGGGTCGGTTCCATGGAGCGGTCAGCGACGATGAAGCGTCGGGGACGTAATTGTGTCCAAAGGTTGCGGGCCTTCGTTGTTGGATTCGGCAAAGCCACCATCAAGAAGTGTACGTTTCGGCGGGGCTTACCAGGGTACGCTCCACACAACTCGGGCCGCTTGCGGCCTCACTACCTGACTCAAGGAGACATCATGTTCGCCAAGTTCTTCGCATCGGCCACCGTTGCTCACGCTCACTGCGACCTCTACTGCGGGGTCTACGACCCGGCCCAGGCCAAGATCGAGGCGCTCTCGGTCGTCAAAACCGCCAAGAAGTACCAAGAGTCTGATGACGAGGTATTCCGCACTCGCTGCATCATGATCAAAGAGCAACGCGCCGAAGAGACCAAGCATCACCTGATGGTGCTGTGGGCCGACTTCTTCGCCCCCGACCACTTCGCAGCTTTCCCTCAACTACACGAACTGTTCTGGAAGGCCACTCACCAGGCTGGCGAAGCAAAGAAGTCGATGGACCCCGCCGTTGGTGAGGAACTGGTTGGCTACATTGACGAGATTGCCGACATCTTCTGGCAGACCGAAAAGGCTAAGCAGATGGGCGTTTATCCCCCTAGCTGAATCAGGTTTGGCCGACAGGAGTAGCGTTGGCTAACACGATGTCTCCGCCCAACGACGCCCATCATCCTGCCCCTGGCGATGATCCGGGCGGCGCAGGTCGATCCACAAGGGATCAGATCCTCGATGCTGCGGTTGATTGCTTCGCGCACGACGGCTACAACGGCACATCGCTCAACGACATTGTCGCTGAGGTCGGCATTCGTCGACCGAGTTTGCTGCATCATTTCGCTTCTAAGGAAGTGCTCTATGGCGAGGTCTTCGAGCGGTTGCTCTCAGACTGGTTTGCCCGGCTCGCGGACGCGGTCGGGTCGCCGCAGACGGGTTTACCAAAGGTCGAGCAGGTGCTGGGTGCTGGGTTCGGGTTCTTTGCGGACAACCCCTCATATGTCACCCTGATGCGTCGCGAGGCGATTGACGGTGGCGCCCACCTTGGCATTGACCTTGCCGCGGTCCTTAGGCCGATGTTCGATCAGGCGGCTGGGTACTTCCGCCGGGAGATGGAAGCTGGTCACTTTCGAGAGCAGAACCCTGAACAACTACTGCTCACCGGATATGGCGCATTGTTGAGCTACTTCTCCGACGCCCCCTTCTTGGAAGGCCTGCTTGATGAAGACCCGCTTGCACCAGCCGCACTTGAACGGCGTAGTGAGCACATCATTGATTTTTTCCGCGCTGCGCTGAGACCCGATTGATTCAACCCCTCAAAGTCGTTCGGGTTCGATGACTGACCCCGGCGCCAGTCCGCGCCTGCTAGAGATCCTGACCGTCAGGCGCTACCTGACTTCGAGCGCGCTCGCGAGTACCGGCATTGCGCTGATGCTCGCAGTGCTGTTCAAGCAAGCGTTTGACATCACCGACGATGCTCTGACGATCGGGATTATCGGGCTGCTGCAGTTCATCCCAGCGGTGTTGCTTGTGATTGTGAGCGGGTACATCGCTGACCGATTCGACCGGCGCCACGTCACGGCGCTGATGACGGTCGGCAGAGTTGTGTGTGCTGTGGCGTTCTTTGCCTATAGCCGCAGTATCGGTGATGTGTCGGATGGGTCCGATGATGCGATCTGGCCGTTGTATGTGATCACATTGGTGTTTGGGTCGTTTGATGCGATTGCGATCCCCGCCCGCCATGCGATAGCGCCGCTCGTCGTTAAGCGCGAGTTGCTGCCCAACTTGGTTGCCGCCGGCGCGGTGACGCGAGTGATCTCGGGGATTGTTGGGGCCGTGGCTTCCGGCTTCTTGCTGACCGCCGGGGCTGATATCGCGTATCTCGTCGCTGCAGCGCTGTTTGCAGCATCCATTCCACCGATGCTGCGCACCACGTATGCACGCGAACCGACGCGCTTGACGGACCGGCCGTCGGTGAAGCTCGCGTTCGAGGGCCTTCGCTTCATTCGGCGGACACCGATCGTGTTCTCGGCGATCTCGCTCGACATGGTGGCGGTGCTATTTGGCGGGGCCGTGGCCATGATTCCGGTGATCGCCGAGGAACGGCTCGGGGTGGGCGACATCGCCTACGGCTGGCTGCGTGCCGCCCCCGGTATCGGCGCGGGGCTGATGGGCCTTGTCCTCGCAGTGCGTCCAGTGTCGCGTCGGGTGGGCCCGACGCTGCTTGCAGTGGTGGCAACATTTGGGGCGTTCCACATCACCCTCGGGTTGACCACTAACTATGCCGTGGCGTTCATTTCGCTGTTGCTTGCGGCTGGTGCCGACATGGTGTCGATGACGATCCGGTCCACGCTCGTGCCGCTGGCCACACCGAACGTTCAACTCGGTCGGGTATCGGCGGTGGAGGGGGTGTTCATCGGCGCATCGAATGAACTCGGAGCCTTCGAAAGTGGTGTAGCTGCCCGGTGGTTCGGAGTGCCGTGGTCGGTCGCTGGCGGCGGAATCGCCACGATTGTGATTGCTGCCGGCTTCGCGGCGTTCGTTCCGTCGGTCCGCAATATTGACACCTACAACGACCTTCAGACCGCGGACGAGTAGCTATCCAACACGCGTAGCGGAGTTGGTCGTCAGGGTGCCAGTTTCGGTTGGGTCAGTCGCAGTACCGTTGGGCCACTATGGACAGTACTCAACCCCTGGTGGCTGGCGCGTCGGCAACCGTCACTTTGTCGGAACGCGATTCGAAGCTATTACTCGCTGATTTCGATCTTCCGGTCGTGGATGAACGATTCGTCAATGATCCGGCAGCAGCCGGAACGGCGGCCGACGAATTGGGCTATCCGGTTGTTGCGAAGCTGAACGGTGACGCAATTGCCCACAAGACCGAACGTGGACTGGTGCGGTTGCAGCTCAACGACAGGGCCGCTGCTGAACACGCGGCGACCGAACTGTTGAGTGCGGCTCGCCCCGACGACGGCGACGTAACCGTATTGATCGCTCCGATGGTGGCAGGTGCGCGCGAGCTAATCGTGGGTCTGCTCCGAGACCCCCAGTTCGGTCCGACCGTGATGCTCGGAATCGGCGGCATCTTTGCCGAAGCAATCGCGGACGTTGTCTTTCGTCCTGCGCCAATAGACGCCGCGACTGCCGCGGCGATGATTGAGGACCTCGCGACCCAACAGATTCTGGGGGAGTTCCGAGGCGAGGCCGCTGTCAACCG
>JAHRVJ010000328.1 GCA_019090765.1 Ilumatobacteraceae bacterium | reverse complement strand
ATGACTGCCGACGCGCTGATTGCCGTCGAGGAAGGCTCCACCGCAATCCGTATTGGCACCGGTTTGTTCGGGTCGCGTCCGCCCCGCACCTGAGCCCGCCGACGGCGGCTCTTGTACCCGTCCACCTAGAAGCGTCTCCACTCGGCTAGCCTGCGTGCCCGCAGGAGGAAGAATGTCACTCTGGAAGCGGACCATGGACTACCTGGGTCTTGGTCCCGACGACGCATACGACGACTACGAGGAACCGGAATACGCCCCGCGCCAATCGCGCGCGCCGCGTGAGCCGGATCCGCGTGGCCAGCGCGGGTGGGAACCCGAGGAGGAGCCCACAGCGCGGCCTGCTTCAACGCGGCCCAGTTTCCCATCACGCGACTTCGATGCCTCGCCAGCCAGACGCGGAGCCAACGGCCAGGGCGGTTCTAGCCCATCCGATGATTCTGGTGTCACCATTCGCCCGAACCAGGCTCAGCAGAACCAACAACCAGCTCTCCGTAGTGTCCCGGGAGGATCCATGGAGCCCCACACGGTCCGTCCTCGTCGCTTCGACCAGGCACAAGAAGTCGCCGACAAGTTCAAAGATGGCCAGCCCGTCATCATGAACATTGAGGGGACCGAGCGCGACGTAGCGCGACGCTTAATCGACTTCGCTAGCGGGATTTGTTACGCCCTCGATGGTTCGATGGAAAAGGTGGCAACTGGGGTGTATCTCCTGAAGCCGCCCCCACCGCGATATGACGAGTACGCCGAGTAGCGGTCAACCGCTCACGACGGAAGGATGCCCATGGAGATAAACCCGCAACGGGTACGTAGCGCAGAGTTTAAGACGGTCCGCAAGGGTGCCGACCCTGACGAAGTTAAGACCTTTCTCAGCGATGTCGCCGACGAACTGGAACGCGCTCAGAACCAGTCGACTGCAATGGAAGCGCGGGCACGTGCCGCTGTTGCACGGCTGCAAGATATGGAAGGTGAGTCGGCTCCAAAGGCCGATTTGCCGTCGGTCGATCCTGGAGTGCCGGTTGAGGCAACAGTTGACGAAGCAGAAACGATCAGCCGAACAATGCTGCTCGCCCAGCGGACTGCAGATACAGCAGTGGCCGAGGCTCGTGCTGAGTCAGCTCGAATTCTGATGAAGGCCAATGATGAGGCCGCTGGGACCCTCGATTCCACACGGGAAATGTCAGCTCAGCTCCTTGCTGAAGCACGCGACGATGCTCGTAAAGCTGGCGAGAATGAGCGACTGGAACTAGCCGGGGAAGTGGACGCACTCAAGGCCCGCCGTGACTTCCTTGAGTCTGATGTCGATCAGCTGGAAACTTTCCTGGTCGACCAGCGCACTCGCATTCGCGACGCGGCGACATCGCTCGTTGACGTGGTCGAGCGTGTCCCTGCTGGTCTAGGCGCAGCACGCCCGCCGTTGCTGTCAGCCTCTGACGATGCAACTGAAACATTTAGCTCTGATTTCGTCGCGGATGCACTCGACGCCGGTCAGGAAGGATCGAGCGGAGACGCTGCTGTCGAACAAGCGGCGACTGAGCCCGTGACCGTCGAGCGAGACGCCAGAGACAACGCTACCGAACAGGGTGAAGGCTCAACGGCCGCCGAAGACCTGGTGATTCTTACTGAGCTCGCCGAGGCCGAAGACGAACAGCGGCCCGACAACGAAGACTTTCGCTTCTCCTTCGACGACACGAATAGCTGAGCTCAAAGAGCTGAACCAGGCCGATGTGTTTGTCGGATTGGGGTGCTGTATCGACAAGCGTTGGACGCGATCCGCGTCGGTAGCATCGAGCTGTGCCATACCCCGAAGTTGATCCACGGCCGAACTTTCCTAGGTTGGAAGAACAGATCCTGGCCAGGTGGGCCAAGGACGACACGTTTCAGGCGTCAATTGACCAACGTCCCGCTGGCGATCACGGTCTCAACGAGTTCGTTTTCTACGACGGCCCCCCGTTCGCCAACGGGCTCCCGCACTACGGCCACCTGTTAACTGGGTACGTAAAGGACGCATTTCCCCGGTACCAAACAATGCGCGGGCGCCGCGTCGAGCGCCGGTTCGGCTGGGACTGTCACGGCTTGCCCGCCGAGGTTAAGGCCGAACAGGAATTGGGTATCTCAGGTCACCCCGCAATCCTCGAGTTCGGTCTCGACAAGTTCAACGATGCTTGCCGCACCAGTGTGCTGCAGTACACCGATGACTGGCGTGAGTACGTCACCCGCCAGGCCCGCTGGGTTGACTTCGATAACGACTACAAAACTCTCGACTGCTCCTACATGGAGAGTGTCATGTGGGCGTTCAAGGAGCTCTGGGACAAGGGGCTGATCTACGAGGGTTTCCGTGTTCTCGCGTACTGCTGGCGTTGTGAAACTCCGCTGAGCAACTCTGAGACACGTCTCGACGACACTTATCGCGACCGCCAAGATCCCGCGATCACAGTTGGTTTCGAGCTCGAGTCTGGAGAGCGTCTCCTGGCCTGGACCACAACGCCGTGGACGTTGCCGTCGAACCTGGCCCTCGCTGTCGGTAACGAAATCGAATATGCGATCGTCGAGTTGGATGGGGTTCGTTACATCATCGCCGACGCCCTACTCGGCGCGTACGAGGCCGAATTGGGTGAGGCAACCCGTGTCGGGTCGATCCAGGGGTCAGAGCTCGTTGGTCGCCGCTATACGCCGCTGTTTGACTTCTTCGCCGACACCCAGAACGCATTCCAAGTAATCGCCGCCGACTTTGTGTCAACCGAAGACGGTACGGGCGTAGTGCACATGGCCCCAGGCTTCGGCGAGGACGACCAAATCGCCTGCAACGAGGTCGGTATCCCGACGCTCTGTCCGATGGACGAGCACGGCCAGTACACGAGCGAGATCCCCCCATGGGAGGGGATTCACGTCTTCGATGCCAACCCGCTCATCGCGACCGAGCTGAAGGGACTTGGAGTGGTCCTCCGGCACGCCACGTACGACCACTCGTACCCGCATTGCTGGCGCTGCAGTGAGCCCCTGGTCTATCGGGCTGTTTCGTCCTGGTTTGTGCGAGTCACTGAGTTCCGTGATCGGATGGTCGAACTGAACCAAGAGATCACCTGGCAACCGGCACATATCAAAGATGGCAGTTTCGGCAAATGGCTTGAGAACGCCCGCGACTGGTCGATCAGCCGAAACCGATTCTGGGGTTCGCCGATCCCGGTCTGGCAATCTGACGACCCTGACTACCCGCGGACTGACGTATACGGGTCGATCGAGGAACTCGAAGCCGATTTCGGCGTGGCGGTAACTGATCTGCACCGTCCAATGGTCGACGACCTGGTTCGCCCAAACCCCGACGATCCGACGGGGAAGTCGATGATGCGGAGAGTGCCGGAGGTGCTCGACTGCTGGTTCGAGTCGGGTTCGATGCCCTTCGCGCAGGTGCACTATCCGTTCGAGAACGCTGACTGGTTTGAACATCACCATCCGGGTGACTTCATTGTCGAATACATCGGCCAAACGCGTGGATGGTTCTACACATTGCATGTGCTGGCAACGGCGCTCTTCGATCGTCCCGCATTCTCAAGTTGTGTCAGCCACGGTGTTGTGCTCGGTGACGACGGGCTGAAAATGTCGAAGAGCCTTAACAATTACCCTGATCCGCGCGAGATGTTCGACACGCACGGGGCCGATGCGATGCGCTGGCACCTGCTGTCCTCCGCGATCTTGCGTGGTAATGACGCCACGGTTACCGAATCCGGTATCCGTGACACGGTCCGCCACGTGCTGTTGCCGTTGTGGAACTCGTATTACTTCCTCACTCTGTACGCAAATGCTGCGGGCTACCGGGGGGAGATCCGTACAGATTCCGACAACGTGCTCGACCAGTACATCCTGGCGAAAACCCGTGACCTCGCCGGCGATCTCACCGAGACGATGGACAGCTTTGATCTGTATGGATCGTGCCGCCACGTTCGGGAGTATCTCGACGTACTCACCAACTGGTACGT
>JAHRVJ010000028.1 GCA_019090765.1 Ilumatobacteraceae bacterium | reverse complement strand
TAGCGTCGACGGAATGTCAGGACCCACGATCAACCCCAACATGGAGTATCGGCGGCTTGGAAATTCAGGCCTCAAGGTGAGCGTGTTGTCGCTCGGTAGTTGGGTCACCTTCGATGCCCAGCTCGACAACTCCCTCGCGCTTGATTGCATGGCTGCGGCGGGGGCGGCAGGGTGCAATTTCTTCGACAATGCCGAGGTGTACGCCGCTGGCAAGAGCGAAGAGATCATGGGGCATGCGCTCGGCGAACTTGGTTGGGCACGTGAGACCTACGTCTTGACGACCAAACTGTTTTGGGGACGGACACGTGAGAACGCCCCGAATATGGGCCACACGTTGAACCGGAAGTATCTGTTGCACGCAATCGACGGGTCACTAGAACGCCTGGAACAGGACTTCGTTGACGTTCTCTACTGCCACCGCTCTGACCCGAACACTCCGCTCGAAGAGACTGTGTGGGCAATGAGCGACATCGTGTCTTCCGGCAAGGCCCTCTACTGGGGCACGAGTGAGTGGTCGGCCGACGACATTCGTGGCGCGATCGAGATTGCTGAACGGCACCATTTGCATAAGCCGGTAACCGAGCAGAGCCAGTACAACCTGTTGGAGCGGCGCAAGGTAGAACACGAATACGCGCGTCTCCAAGCTGACTTCGGATACGGCAACACGATTTGGAGCCCGCTCGCATTGGGAATGCTGACCGGGAAGTACAAAGACGGCATCCCCGAAG
Organism: Ilumatobacteraceae bacterium; assembly: GCA_019090765.1. Lineage (GTDB taxonomy): Bacteria > Actinomycetota > Acidimicrobiia > Acidimicrobiales > Ilumatobacteraceae > Sva-07. Next base: position 1,889 of record JAHRVJ010000028.1, on the reverse strand, counting down.
GCACACGCGGCACCTTGCCCGACTTCTCCTTCCTGACCGGCATGTTGACCAACGCCGAAATCATCGCAAGAGTCGAGCGTTTACGACCGATCGCCGAACGTCTCGGGTGCACGATGGCGCAACTGGCGTTGGCTTGGTGCGCCACGAACAAGAACGTGTCCACCGTGATTACTGGTGCCTCAAAGGTCAGTCAGGTTGAGCAGAACTTTGAGGCGCTCGATGTCATCCCGCTCGTCACCGACGAGGTTAAAGAGGAAATGGAAGCCGCGATTGCAGAGTGAATTTCGCCTGAAGCTGTGAGGATTCTGCCGGTACCATCCAACTGATGCCAGTAACTGACGACCGGTTGCCGATCAAGATGCTCAATGATCGGGTGCTCGTGCAGATCTCCGACAAAGATGGCGAGCGTCGTTCGTCGGGCGGGATCGTGATCCCGGCCACGGCACAGGTCGCCAAGCGGCTCGTTTGGGCAACGGTTGTGGCCCATGGCCCCAACGTGCGGGCATGTGAGATCGACGACAATGTTCTCTTCAGTCCTGACGACCGATACGAGGTCGAGGTACAAGGCGAGGATTACGTGATGCTACGCGAACGCGAACTGCATGCTGTTGCAGCGAAACGTATCGAAGCCTCGACCGGCCTCTATCTCTAGGCTGTCGGCCATGACTGACGGCATCGCCATCCCCGCAACTTCGAAGCAGCTGGCCGAGGTTGCGTTCAACGCCGATGGTCTGGTGCCGGTCATCGCGCAGGACATCCAGAATGGCGATGTGTTGATGATGGCGTGGATGAACCGAGAGTCGCTGGAGATGACCTTTGCCGAAGGGCGGATGGTCTACTGGTCGCGCAGCCGCCAGGAGTTGTGGCGCAAAGGCGACACGAGCGGTGATCGACAGTTCGTTCGTGAAGCCTATTTCGATTGCGACGCTGACACGCTGTTGTTCAAGGTCGAACAAGAAGGTGCCGGAGCGTGCCATACCGGTGCACGCACGTGCTTCTTCCGGCCGTTCGGGTGAGGCGCCCGCTAGTAACTGAGGGGACGCGGTCGTGAGGTTCCAACCGACACGCGAAGAGTTTCATGCCTATGCCAGCGAGCACACGGTGGTACCTGTATGGACCGAACTGCTTGCCGATCTGGAGACCCCGGTAGCGGCGTACGCCAAGCTGGTCGGTGACGGCCCTGGCTTTCTGCTCGAGTCAGTAGAGGGTGCCGAGCGCTGGGCCCGGTTCTCGTTCGTGGGGCGTAACCCGTCAGCGACCCTCATTCTGCGTGACGGGGTCGTTGAGCTAGACGGAGCGCTGCCGGCCGATGTGCCCACCGATCAGGGGATGCTGGCCGCTCTGGAATCATTGCTGGGCACCTACAGCAGCCCTGCCTTCGATGACCTCCCACCGCTGCACGGCGGCATCATGGGGTTTCTGGGCTACGACGTCATCCGCGAGGTTGAACAACTTCCTGACACCCCTCCCGACGATCGTGGGTACCCAGATGCGGTCATGTCGGTGATCGGGTCGCTGGCCGCGTTTGATCACTGGCGTCAACGGGTCTACCTCATCGAGAGTGTGCCGACTCTCGACCTCTCTAGCGAAGAACTCGACGCTGCCTACGATGCCGCTGTTGCCCGAGTCGAAGAAGCAGTGGCCGCTCTTTCGAAGCCGCTGGCGTACACGCCGGTCGAGCCGCCAAGCGCAGAGGATGATCTTCCGGAGCTGGAGTCCTCGATGCCTGGAGGCATGTATCAGCACGCGGTTGAGGTGGCCAAGGAATACGTGGTGGCCGGAGACGTGTTCCAGGTGGTGCTCTCCCAGCGCTACGACCTTGATCTCGATGCTGATCCGTTCGACTACTACCGCGTGTTGCGCCAGGTGAACCCGTCGCCATACATGTA
>JAHRVJ010000327.1 GCA_019090765.1 Ilumatobacteraceae bacterium | reverse complement strand
TACTCTCGCCGCGCATCGCTGCCGCCGCACGCAGGATTGCCTCGACCGGCTTCACGTACGCCGTTTCCCGATCGAGAATGCCCGACAGCATGTCGCGGATTTCACCCGTCGACGGGTCGGGGTGCTGAGCCAAGAGGGCGTACGTTCCCAAGATCATCGCTGGCGCTGAGTAGCCCGACTGCATTGCTCCGGTGGCGACGAAGGCTGCCTGGATCGGGTGCAGCTCGACGTCGTTTAGACCCTCGAGCGTCATCACTTCGTGGCCATCAGCTTGCGCGGCGAGCAGACAGTCGGTGCTTGTCAGTCGGCCTTCAATGAGCACCGCACCCGCGCCGGTTTCGCCAGTGTCGGATCCGTACCTAACGCTGACCAGGCCTTGACCTCGCAATGTGGCGAGCAGAGTATCGGAGGGCTCGACACTGAGATTTGTTTCTGCGCCGTTGAGGGTGATGGTGATCTCCATCACCGGACGCCTCCGAGGGCGCGCTCGGAAAGCACTTCTGCCAAGTGGATTCGGTACTCCGCCGTGCCGCGGAAGTCTCCGGGCGGATTGAGCCCGGCCGTAGGGTCGTTCGGGTCAACAATGACTGGAGTTGGCGCGACCCCGCTGAGCGCGAGCTGCACACCGTTGGTGTCGGACCTAGCAACTGCTGCCACGATCGGGGTATCGGCAGGCGTGCGACCGGTCACGGCGACCTCCCCTTGGCCGCGAGTGGCGATATTCGCTGAGACGATCAGTCCCTTGCGTTCGCTGGCGAGGTAGTCACCTAGATAGACGGTCTCGGACTGGTGGAGGCTGATCCGAGTGTCGTGCACCAGAAGGGCGGCGACTAGGACGCTGTCGGGTTCGGCCTGCGCGATGGTGCCACCGATCGTGGCCTGATTGCGAAGCACCGAAGGCAGTTCGCGGCGGGCCGCTTCGCGCACTACCGCAGGAACCTGGTCGTTGTCACACAGGTCGCTGAGCCGGACCATGGCCCCAAGCTCCATCCGGTGGCTGTCGGTAGTGATGTGGCCTAGGTCGAGTGCCTGCAGATCAACGACCGCGATTCCGGTGGCGCGGTTCTTGCGAGCATTGGGCACTACAACAGTGCCACCAGCGAGCGCCCAGCACTGGGGGTTGGACAGGAACTCGAAAGCCTCATCGAGGCTGGTGGGACGGTGATATGCCACAACGCTCGGCACAGATAGCTCCTTCGATTCCTCGACCAAATGTTTGGTCAAAGTTAGCAGAGTTTAGTCCTGGTAGGCGCTGGGTCGAGACGCCGATCTATGCTGCTGGGCGTGAGTGGGATTGAAGTCGGCCGGGCGCTTCGTAGCCGACGCAACGAGCTCGGCTTGACCCTTAGACAAGTCTCCGAACGAACTGGACTGACCAGCGGATTCCTGTCACAGGTCGAGAACGACCTGGTTTCACCATCGCTGAAGTCGCTTGGCCGAATAGCGGAGGCTCTACGTATTCCTCTATTTCACCTATTGAACACTCGGGGTGGTGACCCCGTGGTGCGTGCTGACGAACGCCCGACGGTGCCTTTCCCGAAGATGGGTGTCGATGTCGAGTTACTGACGCCGTTTCGCGACTGGCAGTTGTTGCCGTTCCAGCGCGTGTTCGAGCCAGGGGAGGAGTTCACTGCCGTTCGACTTGAACGCGCCCGAGAGGAGTGGATTCTGATTCAGTCGGGAACGCTGGAGGTCACGCTGCACCCCGATGAGCATTATGTGCTGGGCCACGGCGACACGATCCATTTCGAAAGCAGTCGACTGGTCAGCATCAAAAATACCGGTAGCGAGCCAGCCAAATACGTCTGCATGATGACACCCCCCGCCATCTAGGGCGGGGCAGTTGCTCCGTACACGGCAGGTTGACCGACGATCGACGACCAGCGCCTGGTGCCATACTCGAAGTGCCACCACTCACCCTTATAGACCGCAAAATCAGCAGAGCGCATCGCCCAATACAGCATGCGGCGAGCTTCTCGGTCGGCCCCCGGCGAATGTTCTAAGGAGGCCGCGAACGCGAGTGAGGTTGGGTTGTCGAAGTCGGTGCCAGGGGCGAGTGGCACGTTGTCGATGGAGAGCGTCAAGTCAACCGCGCCGCCAGTTTCGTGAGGAGCGGGATGATTGATGTCTTGGGAGGGTTCAGCAAGAAAACCGGGAGGCACCGAGGGGTCGGCGAAGGCAGTGGTGTAGAGCTCCTCTTGTAGCGGGCGGGGCCGCCAGCCGTCATAGATCACTAACCCAAACCGGTCAGGCAGCGAGTCCGCGACACTTGCCAAGCGAAGTGCAACCTCGGGTCGCAGCCAGCAGCTGTCGATTGAGTTTTTCCATCCGCCTAACGAGTAGTGAGCGATGACTTCGATTCTCCGGTGCACAGTTTCAACTCGCACCATCGGCTCCTCAATCGGGTTGGTGATGGCCGTTTCTGGCGGTTCTAGCAACGTCGGGAGGGCTGGTTGCGCCGACAGCGAAACGTCGGCCGCGCGCAGCGCGTCAGCTGTCGGGGTCCCGAGCTGGGGGTAGCCAATGCGCGGCTTCGGAGTTGTCATCGTGTTAGCCGCGACTCAATGCCAGCACGCTTGAACAGCTGTCGGGCTGCTTGCTGAGCTTCGGCCAGGACCGCGGCCTCATCGATCATCGTCATCGATCGGTCGTCGATGAGTAACTCGCCGTCGACCATCACATGAGTTACATCGGCCGTGCCGGCACAGAAAACCAGCGAACTGATGGGTCGGTGCACCGGTGAGGCCCACACCGTGTCGAGGTCGACGATCACGAGGTCTGCCGGCCGGCCCACAGCCAGACAGCCGAGCTCATCAGGCGTCCCTATCTGGTCGAGAGCGCCAAAGGCGCGCGCCCCTCCTCGACACGCCATCCGCACGACGTCTTCGGGTTGGAGCGCCATGGCATCTAGATGGTGGACCTTCTGGAGCAGAACAGTTGTCTTGAGCACCTCGAACATGTCCTGGCGGTTGTTGCTTCCTGGGCCGTCGGAGGCCAAGGCCACGGGGATACCCCGTTTGAGCATGTCGAGGACGCGGGCGACACCAGAAGCGAGGTACATGTTCGATACCGGACAGTGAACGACAAGCGCACCGTGCTTGGCGACTAGATCGAGTTCGTGGTCATCGAGCCAAATGCCGTGAGCGAGTTGAACATCTGGGCCGAGGGCATCGAGGCTGGCGAGCCACTCGACGTGGCGCAACCCTCGGTCGGCGAGGCTCATCTCGATTTCGGATTTCGTCTCCGCGCAGTGAATGTGGGTGCCAACACCCCATTCGCGGGCCTGGCTGACTGTGAGCTGCATCGTCTTGTCGGAACAGCCCCACGGAATCAACGGCGCGAGCTCGACCTGAATGCGCGGGTGCGTTAACCACCGCTCGCGGAGCAGGGTGGTGCGCTCAAGGATTTCCTCGGCGGTTTCGCTGAGTGCCGGCTCGTAGTTTTGGTCGGCCCACCCTCGTGCCAGTCGTAGCCGGATACCGAGCTTGTCGGCAGCGGTGCATACGGCGTCGTCGATTTCGTCGGTGACGTGTACGTATTGATGGTCGATCACCGCGGTTGCGCCAGTGCGGAGGTTCTCGATGAGACCGACGAGAGCCGCAAGGTGGGCGGTCTCCGCATCCATATGGACAGCGCCCGGCCAGATGCAGTTCTTGAGCCATTCGAGCAGGGGCTTGTCATCGGCGAGACCGCGGAAGAAGCTCTGGAACAGATGAGTGTGGGCGTTGACCATTCCCGGCATGACCACCGAGTTGGATGCATCGATCTCTCGATCAACGGCCCGGCGTATCTGCTCAGGGGCTGACCCTGTGCCGATTGCCGCAATGCGATCCCCAGCAACATGGACCCAGCCAGGATCGTGAACTGTGAAATCGTCGTCAACCGTAACCACCACGCCGTTCGTGATCAGTTTTGAACCGCTGGTGTCGGTGGTTGGCGGACCTTGGCTCACACCGGGGTCCAGTTGGCGAAGGCGTCAATGACGGGCTTCACGTCGGGCATCATCGGATACAGGATTGGGCAGGTAACACCGGCATTGACGAATTCGGCGACCTTGTCTCGGCACTGCTCGGAGGTGCCGACCGCCATCAGACGATGAACGAGTTCGTCAGGGATGAGGTGGGCGGCCTTGCGGTAGTCGGCTTCGGTCGCTGGCCATCCGACGATTTGTTGCACGCGTTCGACCAATTCGGGGTCAGCGCCAGATGCCTTCATAATGTGGGGCTCGGTGCCCAGGTAGTACGCGGCCAGCGACTTGCCGGTGGTGATTGCTTCTTCGGGGTCGGAGTCAGATAGCGAACACACAATTAGTTCAGGCCGGTCGATGTCGGCCACGGTCTTGCCAACCTTCGCCGCGCCTCTGCCCACGGCGCCGATGGCATCGCGGATGTAGTCGGGTGACACGACGTAGTTGAGCACCACGCCATCGGCAATCTCGCCTGTTAGCTCAAGCATCTTCGGACCGGTCGCGCCGATGTAGATCGGGATATTTCGCGGCCCGGTATCGCCGTAAGCAACATCGAGCCGCACGCGGTCGAGGTGCACAAACTCGCCTTCGTAGGAGATCTCTTCCATGGTGAACAGCTGCTGAATGGCCTCGATGTTTTCGCGCATTGCGGTGAGGGGCTTGGTGCGGTTGGCGCCAACGCGGCTGGCAATTGGTTCCCACCAGGCCCCCAGGCCGAGCATGACCCGGCTGTCTCCGCTGTCGGTGAGGCCGCCCAGCTCCCACATCGTGCTCCAGGTCGCGGCGATGACAGCCGGGTTACGGGTGTAGATCGGCAGCACTCCGCTGCCGATGCGGAGGCGGTTGGTG
>JAHRVJ010000326.1 GCA_019090765.1 Ilumatobacteraceae bacterium | reverse complement strand
GAATGAGGGCGGTGCCGCCACCAGCGACAACACCTTCTTCGATGGCTGCACGAACCGAAGACACAGCATCTTCGATGCGGTGCTTCTTCTCTTTGAGCTCAACCTCAGTTGCGGCACCGACCTTGATCAGTGCGACACCGCCGGCCAGCTTCGCGAGGCGCTCCTGGAGCTTCTCACGATCCCAGTCGGAGTCAGTGTTCTCAATCTCAGCCTTGATCTGGTTAACCCGGCCTTCGATGTCGTCGTGGGTTCCGCCACCGTCAACGATGGTGGTGTAGTCCTTGGTGATCACGACGCGCTTGGCTGTGCCGAGCAGGTCGAGAGTGACGTTCTCAAGCTTGAGGCCAACTTCTTCGCTGATGACCTGGCCGCCGGTGAGGACTGCCATGTCCTGCAGCATCGCCTTGCGGCGGTCGCCGAAGCCAGGGGCCTTGACGGCAGCTGCGTTGAACGTGCCGCGGATCTTGTTCACGACGAGTGTGGCCAGGGCCTCACCGTCGATGTCCTCGGCAATGATCACGAGCGGCTTGCCGGTCTGCATGACTGCTTCGAGGGTCGGCAGCATTGCCTGGACTGTCGAAATCTTGGCGCTCTGCAGCAGGACGTAGGCGTCGTCGAGGACGACTTCCTGGCGCTCAGCGTCGGTCACGAAGTAAGGCGAGAGGTAGCCCTTATCGAACTGCATGCCTTCGGTGAAGTCGAGCTCGGTGCCAAATGTGTTCGACTCCTCGACAGTAACAACGCCATCCTTACCGACCTTGTCGATCGCGTCAGCGATGACTTCGCCGATCGACGAATCGGCTGCCGAAATGGTGGCGACGTTGGCGATGTCAGACTTCTCATCGACGTCCTTGGCCTGCGCCTGAAGCGAATCGACCGCGGCCAGAACCGCCTTTTCGATGCCCTTCTTGATGGCCATCGGGTTGGCGCCTGCGGCGACATTCCTCATCCCGACGCTGACCATTGCCTGTGCGAGCACGGTGGCGGTAGTGGTGCCGTCGCCAGCGATGTCGTCAGTCTTGGTAGCGACTTCCTTGACGAGCTGGGCGCCCATGTTCTCAAACGTATCTTCGAGCTCGATCTCCTTCGCGATGGAGACACCATCGTTGGTGATCGTGGGAGCGCCGAACTTCTTGTCGAGCACTACATTGCGGCCCTTAGGACCAATTGTCACCTTGACTGCGTCGGCCAGCTTGTTTACGCCGGCTTCCAGCGCGCGACGCGCTTCGTCGTCAAATTTTAGAATCTTTGCCATGTTGAGTTTCCTCTTCTTTCCAGGTCAGCTTGCGACGACCGCGAGAACATCGCGGCCATTGAGTACGAGTAGGTCTTCACCATCAACGGTGACTTCAGTGCCGCCGTACTTGGAGTACAGAACGGTGTCGCCAACGTTGAGGTCGACGGGGATTACGTCACCTGTGGTCTCGGAACGCTTGCCCGGACCAACAGCGAGGATTTCACCCTGCTGAGGCTTTTCTTTAGCGGTATCGGGGATCACGAGACCGGATGCGGTCTGAGTCTCGGCCTCGTTGGGCCGGACCACAATGCGGTCATCCAGCGGCTTCAGATTCATGGTGTAAGCCTCCATTGGCTTGCTCACGGTGGGTGAATAGACATGCTCGAACGAGTTAGCACTCGTCCTAAGCGAGTGCTAATGCTACGGGCGAAAGCGGGCCATTGGCAACCGCTACCTCATCGACCCAACTGAATTCCTAGGCCTCAGCGTCGGAAACATCGCGAATCATCGCCACGGTTTCCGCTAGCGGTAGTCCGATGACATTGGTCACGCTGCCATTGATTCGCTCAACCAACGCTGCGCCGGCTCCCTGGATGGCATAGCCACCGGCCTTACCGCTCGGCTCTCCGGTCGCGAGGTACCAGGCAATCGACAAGGCATCGAGATCAATAAAAGTAACTGCGGTATCAACTACCTGGGTTTCAGAGCGCGCTCCCACTCTCAGCACTGTTACGCCAGTGTGCACCACATGCGTTCGTCCCGACAGCAATGTGAGCATCCGGCGCGCATCATCTTGGTCGTCAGGCTTGGCGAGAATTTCTCCCTCAACAACCACAGTGGTGTCGGCAGCCACGACGAGTTCCCCCGTCCGGCCAACCGCTCCTGCCTTCTCACGCGAGAGCCGTGCAACGTAGGCCGTGGGGGTTTCGCCAGCTTGCACGGCTTCATCGATGTCGGCCGGGCGCACTTCGAAGTTGATCCCTAACTGACTGAGCAGTTCGGATCGGCGTGGCGAAGCCGAGCCGAGCACGAGCCGCACATCGGCAAGCAAAGACACCATTGCTAACCGCCCGATACCGCAGCCACATCGGCATCGTCAGGCACGTCAACGTCGCCGAGCAATTGCTCTCGCCGATGACCATCGAGCCAGCCTTCAGGGAGGCTCACTTTGACCGGGCCGTTCGTGTGACCGCGTTTGATCCGTTCGCCGTCCTCGACAATCTCTGCCTTCGGGTCAAGGTCGGCCAATAGGTCTTCTAGCTCCATCAAGCTCTTGATCATCGAGAATCGACGCCGCGCCTCTGGACCGACTGGATAGCCACTCATGTACCAGCCGGTGTGTTTCCGAAAGTCACGCATCGCATGGTTCTCACCAAGGTGACCAGCAAGCAGCCGCGCGTGATCGAGCATCACGGCCATCACTTCACCAAGACTTCGGCTGGGGCGTACAGGCCGCCCCGATAGCGCATCCACAAGATCGCCGAACAGCCACGGCCGACCGAGACAACCGCGCCCAATTACGACACCATCGCAACCAGTCTCGGCAATCATCCTGACGGCGTCCTTCGCCTCCCAGATGTCACCGTTGCCCAATACCGGGATCTCCCCCACCGCTCCCTTTAACTCGGCGATTGCCTCCCACTGAGCTTCGCCGGAATAGTGCTGTTGCACCGTTCGCGCGTGCAGCGCAATCGCGGCGACGCCTTCCTCGGCACATACCTCGCCGGTGCGGACATGGGTGAGCCAGTCATCAAACAGCCCCATCCGGAACTTCGCCGTGACCGGTACGCCATAGGGGGACGCGTTACCAACCGCGGCACGCAAAATCGCGCGGAGCAGCTCGGGTCGGGCCGGCACCGCTGCCCCACCGCCGCGCCGAGTTACCTTGGCCGCTGGACAGCCGAAATTCAGATCAATGTGATCGACACGACCGGCATCGCACAGTTTGGCGACTGCCTTGCCCATGATCTCAGGGTCGCTGCCATAGAGCTGAAGACTGCGCGGGTGTTCGCCCGGGCCGAAGCTGATCATCCGATCGGTCTTGTCGTTGCCATGAACAACAGGAGTCGCCATGACCATTTCGTTCACATAGATCAGGCCGGGCGCAAACCGACGACACATCTCCCGAAACGGAGCGTTAGTCACACCCGCCATCGGCGCCAGCACAACCGGAGCCGATGGCTCAAACTGGCCGATCTTGAGAGTCATAGCCGAGTCAACGGTACCGGCAATCTCGACTTGGGTTTGACGACTTGGCGATTACGACACCGACGCAGCGTTAGTCAATAAACGACAGGCGCAAGTTAGGAATAGCCCCGACGTTGAGGGGCGTCGGCCCATCAGAGCGCAACCGATGCCAGCCCGCGGCTGCGATCATGGCGGCGTTGTCCGTGCACATTGACCGACTCGGCAGAAATCCTTGGATGCCGTCTTCACCGCAGGCTCCAAGCGTCTCCTCCCGCAGCAACGAGTTGGCGGCGACACCACCACCTAGCACGATTCCGGTAGCGCCGATTTCGGCAGCCGCGCGGCGAGCCTTGGTGACCAGCACGTCAACAACAGCAGCTTGGAAGGAAGCAGCGACGTCGTCGGATGAAACGTCAGGGTGTTTGCGGACGTAGTTCATAACGGAGGTTTTCAATCCGCTGAAGGAGAAGTTGTAGCCGTCGTTGAGCATTGCCCGCGGGAAGCGGATTGCTTCTGGGTCTCCCCGTAGTGCGGCTTCGTCGATTGCAGGACCGCCCGGATAACCGAGATCGAGAAACCTGGCGACCTTGTCGAAGGCCTCGCCTGCGGCGTCGTCAATTGTTTGCCCCACCAGGCGGTAGCAGCCGTGATCTTGCATTTCAATCAACATGGTGTGGCCGCCCGAAACCAGCATGACGAGCAGCGGGAACTCAAGGGACGGATCTTCGAGGAACGACGAATAGAGGTGGGCTTCCATGTGATTGACACCAATAAATGGAACATCCCACGCGAGGGCCAGTGACTTGGCAGCCGATACTCCGACCAGCAATGCCCCGATTAGGCCAGGACCAACCGTGCAGGCCACCGCGTCAATGCGCTCAGCTTCGACACCCGATTCAACGATCGCTCGTGCAACCACCGGGTTGAGCACTTCAAGGTGGGCCCGCGACGCAATCTCAGGTACGACGCCACCGAAGTCGGCGTGGAGTTCGATCTGAGTTGAGACGACACTCGACACAACGTCGAGTCCGCCCATCACCAGCGCTGCCGCGGTTTCGTCGCAGCTTGTTTCAATTCCAAGTACCAAAGTCGAATCGTCGACGCTCAGTTCAGAGGTCACGACACCCCCTCGCGGATCTGAGTGAGACGCTCGCCGTATTCGTCACTCTGGATCTCGTTGCACCACATAACGATCGCGTCCTCAGTTTTTTCGTAGTAGCGCTTCCTTACCCCTGCTGGCGCAAACCCAAATCGCCGATATAGCTCCTGGGCCCCCTGGCCTGACACCCGCACTTCAAGCGTCCACGCGCTGTAGTCGCGGCCGATCGCGATGTCGGCCAATTCGAGCAGCAACACGGTTGCAATACCCTCCCGCCGACCGGCAGGTTGGACTGCAACGTTTGTGATGTGAGCAACGTCAGGAGCTAACCAGAGCCCGGCATAACCGACAATCCCGCGGCTCCTTCGGGCCACCAGGTAATGACGGGTGCCCGACTTCATCTGGTCGACTTCGCTCTGGAAGACGCCCCGTGACCATGGGTGCTTATGGCTGGCGCCCTCAATCTCCAGAACCCCGGCCCGCAGGTCGCGACGGCGCATGGGGGAAATCACTAGCTCATTGAATGTTTGGGTTTGGTCGGCTTCGCGACGTAGGAGTCGCTCGATAGCGCTCATGCCCGAGTCGCCCTCGTTGACCAATTGATTTTGGCATCGGGTGCCCGCAAATAGATCGGCTCAATCTCCCACGAGTTAACCCAGTCTTCGCGCAGCGCGCGAGCATGCGCGAGCTGCACCAACTGTGCTGCGGAGGGTTGAGCATCGCCACCGATCTCGCAGTGGAACCCTTCAAGAATTTCCTCGCGATAGCGCAACGCTCCATCACCAACACACAACACGTCTTGGCTGCGTGCCAGCAGGTCTGCGACAAGTTCCGAAACCGGGCCGACCGTCGGCTCAGACACTTGCTGCACGCCGCCGGGCACTTGGCGGTACATCGAATAGAACACTTCGTTCTTTCGCGCGTCGATCACCGGCACCACGACTCGATCGGTGAGACGGCACGGGAACGCCAGCAGATCAAGCGATGAGATACCGATCATCGGCACATTCAGTGCCTGAGCGATGGCTTTGGCCGACGCCAGCCCAACCCGCATACCGGTGAATAGGCCAGGCCCGACGTCGACCGCGACGACACTGATCTCCTCGAGATCGATGCCGCTCTGTCGGCAAACGAATTCGATTGCGGGAACAATCGTCTCGGCATGACGGCGGCCCTTGGTGACCTCAAACAGTCCAATCACACCCTCGTGCCCACCAATTGCGACACTCACCCGCTCAGTCGCCGTTTCAATTCCGAGAATCAGCATGCGAACTCCCTCGTGGCGTCGGTGAGGCGGCCCCACCGGGCTGCCCACGATTGACCGGCCGCGGATAGGTCGATCGTGCGAGCCTCTTCGCGATCGACGTCAGGCTCGAGGTGAACCACTAGATGTTCTCCGAAGAGCGACTCAACGACATCCCCCCACTCGACCAACACAATGCCTCGATACTCAGCCAACTCCTCCAGTGCCAGTTCGGCCACCTCGGTAGTGCTGTTGAGCCGATACAGATCCGCGTGGTGCAACGTTACCGATTGTGGGCCGTGCCCAGCTGGTGCATCGCGGTTGATGTCATAGCTGTGCACCAGGGTGTAGGTCGGAGAGGTAATCGGCTCTGAAACTCCGAGCGCTGATCCAAAGCCTTGAGCGAATGCTGTCTTTCCTGCACCCATTTCTCCAGACAACACGATGATGTCGCCAGCCCGCGATAGCCCCGCCAGCGACCCGGCGATCGCGTGGGTGTCTTCAAGTGACGAGGAACAGAGATCAAGCATTCAGCTATCGATGCTACGTCGCGGGATGCGTGGCACCCGCTCACTGATGCCACACACAATTTCGTAACTGATGGTTTCGACACTGTCGGCCCATTCGCGAGCGGTGATCTGCTGAGAGCCAAGCGGCCCGTCTTGGCTTCCGATCAACACCACATCATCACCAGGTTGGACATCGTCTTCGCCGCAGTCGACCATCAGTTGGTCCATCGTGACCACGCCTACGATCGGGCGTCGAACTCCCCTGATCAGCACTTCTCCCCCGGTCGACGAGAGTCGACGCGGAACTCCATCGGCGTAGCCAAGTGGAATGGTGGCCAACATCGAGTCGCGCTCAAAGGTGTGCCGGAGCCCGTAAGACACTCTGCTCCCGGCGCGTACTTGCTTTACGAAAGAGACTCGGGCACGCAATTCGAGCGCTGGCCGCAACTCCGTGCACAGATGATCGACGCCGCGACCGGGGGACAACCCGTACATCGCGATTCCCACCCTGACCAGCGACATCCGCGCCGCGGGGTGAGCCAGCGCGCCGGCTGAATTTGCGGCGTGCAGCATCGGTCCGTCGGGAATCACGCTGACAGCATCGGCGAAACGGTCTAGTTGCTCAGCGGTAGCTGGGTCATCAGGATCGTCGGCCAGCGCGGGATGGGTATATACACCGGCCAGGCGGACGTGCGAGGAGCGTTCTTCGATCAAACGGGCGAACGCGGCGGCCGCTTCGGGCTGGACACCAACGCGTTGCATGCCCGTGTCGATCTTCAAATGGACCGGCATCCCGGCTGGCCGCTCGTCAACCAACGCCTCAACAAAGCGTTCGGTGTAGACGGTAGGCGTCAGCCTGTAGCGCACAACAAGCGGCGCCGTTTCGGGAGGTGGCTCGCTGAGCAACAAGATCGACGCATCGATACCAGCATCTCGAAGCTCGATTCCCTCCCCGACAAGAGCTACACAAAGCCCCTCAGCGCCAGCATCGATCGCGGCGCGCGCGACGTCGACTGCGCCGTGACCGTAGCCATCGGCTTTGACCACCGCCCACACAGCAGAAGGTGCAACCACATCACGAATGTGAGCGACGTTGTGCCGAATCGCCTCAAGGTCAATTTCGGCCCAAGCCCAACGCGCATCAGCAGCCATCTGGGCCCCTCACGTCAGGCCAGCCAGCGCCTGAGGGAGACGGTCGACGATGTCCCCGGCGAGCAGCCCAACGGCGGTCCCCAACCGGCCCGCCTCAGCGTGAACCCAGGCTCCCGCCGCGGCGGCGCGCAGCGGATCGACCCCTGCAGCTAGTGCCGTAGCGATGACGCCAGCAAGCACGTCGCCGGATCCCGCAGTTGCCAATCGCTGATCACCGTGGTCGACGACCAACACGTCACCACCTGGCGCGGCCACCACAGTTGTTGGCCCCTTCAAGAGCACCGTGCACTCGATATCGGCTGCCAACCCGCGCGCTGCGGCGACGCGGTCGTGGCCGGGAGGGCCACCCGTTAGCAATGCGAACTCTCCATCGTGCGGAGTGACTACGGTAGGCAGCCCCCGCGTTCTCAGCAACGCTCCGGCACTGTCGCCGCTCCATGCCGACGCAAAGATGCCGTCTCCGTCGATCACGACTGGCACCGGAGCTTCGGCGATTATTTGGCGGACCGATGGAATGGTGAACTCTTCCCGACCCAGCCCAGGACCAATGACGAGCGATCCAAAGCGATGAATGCCCGATAGCACTTGCTCGGCAAAGTCCGACGAAGGAATGCGCGGCTGGACTACCTCACTGCGTCCGCTCGGATCGATCCCGGGGCTTGACAACGCGACCAGACCCGCGCCCGAGCGAGCGGCTCCTGACGCGCAAAGTCGTCCGGCGCCAAGCATCGATGGGCTGCCAGCGATGACTCGTACCGCCCCTTTCCATTTGTGTGCATCAGCGGCTCTCGTCGGCCACCAGGCGGATACGTCAGAACGTTCCACAAGCTGCTGGTCGGCGCGCGACACGTCGAGGCCGATATCGATGACCTCGACTTCTCCAGCCAGCTGGGCGCCGGCGCCGAACACCAAGCCAGGCTTCAATGCTTGAAACACAATCGTCCTATCGGCACGAATAACTCCGCTGCCAGCCTCACCGGTGAGCGCTAAGACCCCACTGGGGATGTCGACTGCGAGCACCATTGCATTGCCGATGGCGGGGGCCGCCCATTCACCACTGAATCCAGTGCCGAAAGCAGCATCGATCACGAGGTCGGCGGGCGGCAGAGCCTCGGGGCAGTCGAGCGCATCGAATACTCGAACATTGAGGCCCTTGGCCTTCAGGAGCGCGGCGGCAACGCGCCCATCGGCACCGTTGTTGCCGCCACCGGCCACCACGTTGACCACACGGCCGTAGGTGCCGCCAAGCATGTTGAGAGCAACTCTGGTAACGGCCCGGCCAGCTCGTTCGATCAGTTCTTCTACGGGCTCGGGCGCGTCCGCATCAATCGCACCCATTTGCGCCGGCGTAACAATCGGGATCACCGCACCGAGCGTAACGAGGCGTAGCCACTGGGGCCAGGTCGTGTGCCGCCGGTGACAGTGGCGTTACTCGGCAATCACGTACGCCGCGGCAGTCTGATCGGTGTGCGTCAACGACAGGTGCCATCGCGTGACCCCTGCTCCCGTCGATAACTCGGCCGCTCGACCGGCGAACATCAGCGATGGTTCGCCTGATGCCGCGCGCTCGACCCACACATCGTGGAACCCGAACGCTCCGAGACCAACACCAAGCGCCTTCATTACTGCCTCGCGGGCGGCAAATCTCGCGGCCAACGAAGGTGCCGGGTCATTATGGGCTGCGACGTACGACAACTCGACTTCGGTAAACAGACGCGTGCGCATCGTCGGAGTCCGCTCAAGGGAGCGGCGAAACCGATCAATGTCAACCAGGTCGATGCCGATACCGATCATGCCAACACCGTCAGCCAGCCTCAGTCACCGACGCCAGTGTTCGGCAGCATCAGTGATTGGTTCGATCAAGAGTTCCTGGACCCCAAGCTCTCCTAGCACGGATTCGTCGAAGTGGCCTTCGGTTTCTGTGACCCAGTCGACTAGTCGGTCGTATCGCCGGTCGTAGCCTTGCAAGACAGCGCGCATCTCCTTGGCCGGAAGACGATCGTGGAACGCCACGTGAAGCAGGGTCAGCCCAGTCGTGTCGCCCGCTTTCACTTCAGGAATCAACAACACGGTTCGACCATCGTTGCGTCCCACGGCCACGAGTACTTCACGTTCGGACGCGACGCGGTGCTTGGTGCCTCGAAGCACACCGTTACTTTCGACGCGGCTGGAAAGATCCCGGGAGATCCCTCCACGGTCGATGATCGAGATCGTGTCGCCGTCAATGCTGTAGCGCGTATACCCCCGCACGTCGGCGACTGCCAGATCAAGGTCGGCAAGCACCTTAAGAGTGCGGTAACTCAACACGTCGCGGCCGGCACCAGCCGAGAGCACCGCCTGCACAAGCGCCTTGTCGATAACGCCTTCGTCGCTGCGAGATATCCCGACCGTGACTGTTTTGGCCTGATGCTTAATGGTGTCAACGGGACGGGTCAGCTCTTCGATCGCCCTCGTTAGCGCAGCGACCAGGTCATCGATTAGCGCGATCGGTGTGCCGACCTTGCCCGAGTCAATCTGGTACTGCTCGACAGGACGGTCCGAAAGCACATCACGAAAGAGGCCAAACAATCGCGTCGCGCTTGACGCCTCAAGTTGCCCGTTATACAGACCGACGCGAAGGCCGTCATGGAAACGATCAGCTGACTGCCGAAGATCGGTACGCAGTTTGACCAGCACTTCGTCGCCCGAAAGCTCGGCCCCGACCAAGTGCTCAATTGCCTCACGCGCCTCGCGCAGCGAGTGAGCCGAGGCATCAATCGCAAGCGCGGCCTCGTAGCCGAACAAGTGGCCAACCATTGCCGAAAGCACAAACCCCAGTGCAGGATCTACCGCGGGAACTTCGATCGTCGCATCGGCCACATAACGAGTTTCACCATCGTTGGCGACCACGATCGGTGTTGCCTTGTGGGCCTTGAAGATCGCCACTTCCTTGGCGACATCGTCGGCGGTAGAGCCAACTAGGCCGGCGGCGCACACAAGAATTAGCGGCTCCGATGACAGGTCTATGTGCTTCTTATCTTCAGTCGAGTCGCAGGCAATTGACTTGTAGCAGAGCTCGCTGAGCTTGATTCTCACTTCTTCCGCGGCCACCTTGTTTGGGCCGTTGCCCACAACTGCCCAATAACGCTTCGGGGGAGCCAGTCGGCGTGCGACATCGGCAATTCCATCGCGCCTCGACAAGACTTCGCGCATCGCTGCGGGCAGCTCGCGCAACGACGCGAGGATTTGAGATCGTCGGAGTTCGTCGCCACCACCGACAGCTTCGGCAATTGCGCACGCCAACAGCGCCCCTGCTGCAACCTGGGCATAAAACGCCTTGGTGGAGGCAACACTCATCTCGACATCGCGTCCGTCGGAGGTGTAGAGAATTCCGTCGGCCT
>JAHRVJ010000027.1 GCA_019090765.1 Ilumatobacteraceae bacterium | reverse complement strand
TTCCACTCTGATCGGATTGGGTCCCACCTGATACGCCGCTCACCACCCGAGAACCTATCCGCCTCTTGGGTCGCGTAAAGTTGTGCGATGGAAATTGTGTTGATCCGTCACGGTGAGCCGGAGTGGGTGAGGGATGGATTGAACGTGATCAATCCATCCCTCACCGATCGCGGCCAGAGGCAGGCCGAGCAGCTCGCAAGATTCCTGCACGACGAGCACTTCGACGAGATCCTCGTGTCGCCACTTGTTAGAGCTCGGGAAACTGCCGCGCCTGTTTTGGCCACATTGCAGCGTGACGAAGTGATCGATGATTGGCTCGAAGAAATCCGCAGTCCGGCATGGCATGGAACGCCAGCTGAGAAGGCGGCAGAGGCGTATTCGGAGCTGAGCGGTAGACCTGCTGAACAACGCTGGACCGGCCTGGAGGGAGGCGAACCGATCCGCGACTTTGTTTCCAGGATCCGGTCGGGGGCGGCTGCGTTTCTGGCTAGTCGCGGTGTCGTTCGTTCCGAGGTTGACCTACCGATCTGGCAAATCGCTGAACCCGGAGCGCGGATTGCAATCGTCGCTCATGCCGGAACCAATTCGGTTTTCATCGGACACCTGCTCGGGCTCGCGCCGACCCCGTGGGAATGGGATCGATTCGTGCTCGGTCATACCTCGGTGAGTCGGATTGAGGCAATGGAGCTTGAAGATGGCCACACATTTACACTGACGAAGCTCAGCGACCTGGAACACCTCGACCGGGCCGATCGCACCCGCTGACCCCGATCGATCTGGGCTGAACTACGGTCGCCATCATGGCTGACCGCACTGCTGACCCAGACAAGCTCAAGTTCTACTCGTATACGGTGTTTACGCAGCTCAGCGGTGCCGTAACAGCGGGCATGATTCACCTTGGCGACAAGCTTGGCCTGTTCTCCTCGTTGGCAGATGCCGATTCACCGCTGACCACTACTGAACTCGCTACACGGACGGGGCTCGATGAGCGTTGGGTACGTGAGTGGGCGTACAACCAGGCGGCGGCCAAGCTGATCACCACTGAATCTGACGACGAAGGGATTGAGCGGTTCTGGGTGACGCCAGAAGCAGTTGCTGTGCTCGCCCGCCCCGATCATCCGGCCTATGGCATGGGCATGTTCCACCGTTTTCCCCAAACAATGGGTGCGCTTGAACAGATGCCAAGCAGTTTCGTCTCCGGACTCGGGCACGACTACGATAGTCATGGTCCAGAGGGTGCAGTTGGCATCGAACGAAGCTTCGAGCCCTGGAATAAGCACAATCTGATTCCGACAGTGCTGCCGGCTCTCGACGGTGTCGTCGAAGCTTTGGAATCCGGAATCTCGGTCGCCGATATTGGCTGCGGTGCCGGTGGAGCGATCCTGCTGATGGCCGATGCCTTCCCCAAAAGCATCTTTGTTGGCTACGACATCTCAGGCCATGCACTCGAGCGGGCCGACAATCGCCTTGCTAAAGCGCGAGTCCCAAATGCGCGGTTCGTCGATCTTCGCGGTTCGCAGCTGCCAAACGACCATTCCATTGACTTGATCACAACGTTCGATTGCATCCACGACATGACTGATCCGCAAGGAATGATGTGCAAGATTCGTGAGGCGATCGCCCCGGGTGGCTCATGGCTCTTGGTCGACATCAAGGCGCGCGACTCGTTCGCAGAGAATGTCGAGAAGAACCCGATGGCTGCACTGCTGTACGGCATGAGCATCTTGTCGTGTATGTCTTCAGCGTTATCGTCTCCCGGAGGAGCGGGCCTGGGCACACTGGGGCTTCCCGAGTCGCGGGCGCGCGAGATGGCCGAAGTCGCAGGATTCACACGTTTCCGCAAGCTTGATGTCGACCATTCGGTCAACGCCTTCTACGAGATTCGGCCCTAGCGGAGTATTCGCAATAGCCTGAGCAGGGTATGGACCCGTCGGACTCTGAGCGCCGGGAGATACGGCTCAGGCGGTTCCGCCAGACCGCGATTGCTACCACTGTCGGGCTGTGTCTGGTAGTTGTTGCTGGGGGAGTCGTGCGCCTGACCGGAAGTGGGCTCGGGTGCGACGATTGGCCGAACTGCAATAGCGAGCAGTTCGTCGACGTCTCTTCGTGGCATACCGCGATTGAGCAGATCAATCGTCTACTGAGCGTGGTGCTCGGAGTCCCCACGCTGCTGATGGCGATCGGGTCCTTCAGAGTGCGTTCGAGTGGTCGGCATCTCGTCGTTCCTTCGCTCGCCGTTCTCTTCACGGTTCTGGCCAATGGCGTTGTCGGTGGCCTAGCAGTTCGCGGTGACCTCCACCCGGCGATAGTTCAATCGCATTTCCTACTCGCGATGATTTCGATTGCGTTCGCGCTGGTCGCGGCACATCGCTCCCGACCCAACCCACTCGCCGCGGATGCAGCATCATTGGTGCCTCGAAGTGTTCGGTCCATGCTTGGGGCGGTGGGCGCTCTGACGGTCGTGGCGATGGCCACCGGCACGGTGGTAACCGGAACGGGACCGCACGCCGGTGACGAGGATGTCCGTCGATGGGGATTCGACATTTCCAATGTCACTCGGATCCACAGCGCCTCGGTTATCGCGACGGTCGCAGTGGCTCTGCTCTTGGCGCTCTTGATTCGCAACTCTGCTGACCTGCGGCATCGATTTTCCCAGCCGCTCTTGACTTGGATGTTCTTGGCTGTCCTGCAGGGCCTGATCGGTTACGTGCAGTATTTGACCGGCGTGCCCGAGGTACTCGTCGGTGCCCATATTGCAGGAGCGACGGTGTTGTGGGTCGCCACGGTGCAACTCGTACTCCTCGGTTTTGCTCCGCTCGACAAACCAACTCTTGGATTCGGGCGACGATCGGGCGCCGATTCGTTGAGTAATGCTGGGGAACCATCGAGAGTTGCCTAGAGTACGCTGCCGATGTCAGTAGTTCAGATTGGGCGGTCAGTGGTCGACCCGTGCCACGACCAACCTTCCGCCCGGAGGACGTATCTGATCAAGTTGGCGATGGTCGCTCTTGGAGTAGTGACCGCAGTCTTTGCAATGGTCGCACCCGCGGCAGCGCACTTGCCTGCCCAGACTGACTCAGAGTCGATCCCGGAACTACGCGGGACGATGCGAACTGTCGACGAAGGTGGGGAGTCGATCTTTGTTGAGGGCATCAACCTCACCATCACCGATGCGTCGGGCGCCGAACTGGGTCAGGCAGTCACCGATGCCGACGGCGAATGGGTCTTCGAGCTGCCTGAGGGGGGCACGTACGAGGTATTCCTCGACGAGGCCACCCTGCCCGATGGGGTTCCTCTGCGTAATCCCGACAGAAATCCGCTGACGGTTGACGTAGGCAATGGGGCCAGTCGCACAGTTCTGTTCCCGCTTGGGGACGCTGCCGTCAGCACCGACACGACGATTGAGATCGTGCAGCTCACCGTTGACGGAATCAAGCTCGGTCTCGTTATTGGTATGAGTGCGATTGGGTTGTCGCTGATTTACGGAACCACTGGGTTAACCAACTTCGCCCATGGAGAGATGGTCACTTTCGGAGCGATGGTGGCCTTTCTCTTCAACGTCACGGGGGTGTTCGGGTGGACGACTTCGCTAATCGTGGCGGCGATTCTCTCGTTCATTGTCTGCGGTGTGGCGGGTGGACTGTTCAACGCGGGGGTGTGGAGACCCTTGCGGCGGCGCGGAGCGAGCTTGATCGCGGCGCTGGTGGCCTCCCTAGGGTTCTCGATTCTGTTCCGCTACATGATGCTGTATCAATTCGGCGGGCGCGCCAAGTTGTACAAGGACTACCAAATCCAGGAAAAGGTGGACTTCGGGTGGTTTTCGATCGTCCCGAAAGACATCTTCATCATCGTTTTCTCTGTGGCCGTCTTGATTGGTATCGCGATCGCTCTACAGCGGACCCGAGCAGGAAAGGCGATGCGCGCCGTCTCGGACAATCGTGACCTGGCAGAGTCTTCTGGGATCGATGTTGAACTGGTGATCAAATGGGTCTGGGTGTCGGGCAGCGCGCTGGCCGGGCTGGGCGGCGTACTATTTGGGCTTACTGAATCGATTGGCTGGGAGATGGGTTTTCGCATCCTGTTGTTGATGTTCGCGGCCGTCACCCTGGGTGGTCTAGGTAGTGCCTATGGAGCGCTCCTAGGCAGCCTGATCGTTGGCATCTTCATCCAAGTCTCGACCATTGTGATTCCGACCGACATGAAGAATGTGGGGGCGCTGCTGATGCTGATGCTGATCTTGTTGATTCGCCCAGACGGGCTCCTCGGGCGTAGCGAGCGGATCGGTTAGAGGGAGGACGATCATGGACATTGGCGCAATATTCGAAAACACGATGCGCGGCTTCATCGGCGAACAGTTCATCTTCTTCGCGCTCGCGGCAATTGGGCTGAATATCCACTTCGGTTTTACGGGCCTGCTCAACTTCGGTCAGGCTGTGTTTATGGCCGCCGGTGCGTACGGGCTGTCGATGATGGTCGTCACGTGGGGCCTCAACTTCTGGGTTGGGGTGTTCGTTGGCCTCGTCATCTTCCCCTTCATCCTCGCGGTGATCTTGGGTGCGCCGACGCTTCGGTTACGCGCTGACTATCTGGCGATTGTGACCATCGCGGCCGCCGAAATCTTCCGGATTATGGTCCGCTCACCGACGTTCGACCGGTGGACCGGCTCATCAGATGGCCTGGGAGGTTTCGCCACCGACTTCTACGACCTGAGCCCATTCGACCCTTCTGAGCGCTATTTTTTCGACCTGTTCATCGGCAACCAGATGTGGGTGGTGTTGATCGGCTGGATCGTGTTGGCAATGGCGGCATTTGCGTGCTGGCTGCTGATCCGCAGCCCGTGGGGTCGGGTGGTAAAAGCGATCCGAGAAGACGAAGACGCGGCGCGCAGCCTTGGTAAGAACGCCTATTGGTACAAAATGCAGGCGCTTTACATCGGCGGCGTATTCGGGGCAATGGGTGGAATGCTCCGCGCCATCGGTACACAGTCGGCTCAGCCTGACAACTTCATCACCGATGTCACGTTCTTTGTATGGGTGGCGTTGATCCTCGGCGGGGCTGGCAAGGTTCTAGGCCCAGTGATCGGGGCCGCGGTCCTCTACGCGATCCTGAACTTCAGCGACATCGTGTTGCGTCAGGGAGTCGAGAGCAACAACATTCCGGACTCAATTATGAGTGGTACTCAGGTTGGTCAGGTGCGCTTCATGTTGGTTGGTCTCGGCCTCGTCTTGCTTGCCACGTTCCGACCTCAAGGCATCCTTGGCAATAAAGAGGAGATGGCACTCGATGACCGCTGACCTGCCAGCCAACGATGCGGTGAACGACCCCGAGGCGGCGCGGGCGGCGATGCGCGATGTTGCACAGGAGCCCGGGGTGGCGAAACCCGACCCGATCCTGGTCGCCGACGGAGTTGCCCGTCGGTTTGGCGGACTGACCGCAGTTGACGTGGAACACGTAGAAGTGCAGCGCGGCATTATCACCGCCCTGATCGGTCCGAACGGTGCGGGTAAGACGACGCTGTTCAATCTGTTAACCAACTTTGATACCCCAGATGCAGGTACCCGCACATTCGACGGGAACGTCATCGACAAGGTGCCGGCGCACAAGATTGCCAATCACGGAATGGTCCGCACCTTCCAGTTGACCAAGGCACTGTCAAAGATGTCGGTCCTCGACAACATGATGCTTGGTGCCACCAATCAACGCGGCGAGAAGATGTGGCGATCGATGGTGCCGTTTAGTTGGAAGCAGCAGGAAGCAGAAATCGAGCTAGAGGCGGAAGCGCTACTCGACCGGTTCAACATGTTGCACATGCGTGACGAGTTCGCCGGAACGCTCTCAGGAGGTCAGCGCAAGCTGCTCGAAATGGCCCGGGCCTTGATGGTGAAACCGAAGATGGTGATGCTCGACGAACCAATGGCTGGCGTCAATCCGGCGCTCACGCAGTCGCTGCTCCAGCATGTCGTTGGCCTCCGCGACGAGGGGATGACGGTCCTATTCGTCGAGCACGACATGGACATGGTGCAAGAGATCAGTGATTGGGTGATCGTGATGGCTGAGGGCGCGATCATCGCTGAGGGCCCACCAGGGGCAATCGGGTCGAACCAGGCTGTGGTCGATGCTTACCTAGGCTCACACCACGGTGAACCTCTCGATCTTGACGCAGATATCTAGGGAACTGGCAAGCCAATGACTGAACCGCTCCTGATCGCTGATCGCCTCGAAGCCGGATACGTGCCTGGCGTGAACATCCTTAATGACTGCAGCCTCGAAATGGCCGAGGGCGAGTTGGTTGGGATTATCGGGCCCAACGGTGCGGGGAAATCCACCTTGCTGAAGGCAATGTTTGGCCTGGTCGACGTTCGTTCAGGATCTGTTCGATTGCGCGGGGAAGAGATTTCGGGTCTGAAGGCGCACGCACTCGTCAGCCGAGGGATCGGCTACGTGCCGCAGAACGACAACGTGTTCCAAACGCTCACGGTCCGGGAAAATCTCGAGATGGGCACATTCTTAAAGCCGAAGAGGTTCGCTGAACGCTTCGAAGTAGTGGGCGGGATGTTCCCCAAGCTGCTCGACCGAGCCGACCAGCGAGCCGGGTCATTGTCTGGCGGCGAGCGGCAGATGCTTGCAATGGGTAGAGCGCTGATGATGGAGCCGTCAGTGCTGCTGCTTGACGAACCATCGGCCGGGCTTTCCCCAGCATTACAGGACGAGGTGTTCGTCCGCTGTTACAAGATCAATAAGGCGGGCGTCTCGATTGTGATGGTCGAGCAGAACGCGAGTCGCTGTCTGCAGATCTGTGATCGCGGGTACGTGTTAGATCAGGGATCCAATGCTTATACCGGCACAGGTAGCGAGCTGCTGACTGATCCCAAGGTGATTGAGCTGTATCTCGGCACCCTGGTCAAGACGCACCAAGACTGACGGCGCCCGTCGGTCCGCAGTACGCCCGTACTCGCCCGCCCCGGACGCGGAACGGCCCGCCGCCGAAGCGCCGGGCCGTTCCGAATTACGATTGACGCGATGCGTCAGTGTTCGTTGGCTATCAGATGTTGCCGATGACCGATCCGTCAACGACGATCTCGCCCGCAGCATCGAACTCGAGGATGAGGATCGAGGCCGTGGTCGGCTCGCCGGAATCGTTGAATTCCAGAGGTCCGGAAACACCGTCGTAGTCGATGTCAGTGCCGGCCTCGATGAGCTCAGCACAGTCAGCGAATGTCGCGCAGCTTTCGCCGTCCTTGGTGACACCGTTGATCTCAGCACCGATCGCGACGCCATCGTCGCTACCAGCGACCAAAGCGGCGAGAGCGATGACGACAACTGCGTCGTAGGACTCGGCGGAGTACGAGAAGTCGATCAGGCTTGAGTCGATCTCGAGAAGTGCGTCGCGGAATTCAGCGAGCTGACCCGACACGTCAACGCCAGGGAGTGTTCCCCGCATGCCGGCGACCACTGAGGGGTCGTCGAACTTCTGTGCGAGGGCGTTACCCATGTTGCCGTCTGTACCGTAGATCAGCTTGGAATCTGGTCCGAAGCCCGACTCGATCAGACCGGTGAGGATCTTGGAAGTCTCGTCGAAGCCAATGATGACAACAGCATCGGGGTTCGCAGCAACAACTTCTGCGACCTCGGCGTCGAAGTTCTCAGCCTTCGGGTCGTAGATGTTCTCGGTGAGGATTTCTCCACCCTGATCGACGAATGGTCCGCTGGAGAATTCCAGGAGGCCGGTGCCGTACGAATCATTGAGGACGAGGTACGACACGGTTGCCGCGCCGTCCTCAATCATCAGGTCGGCAAGGGCTGCACCCTGGAGAACGTCAGACGGAGCGGTACGGAAGTACAGGCCGTTGTCGTCGTAGTCGGTGAATGCCGGTGAGGTGTTGGCTGGCGAGAACTGGATCTTGCCGGCCTGGGTGATCTTGTCGATCACAGTGAGTGAGACGCCGGAGCTGGCGGCACCGATGAAGGCATCGACATCTTCGGCGAGCAGGCGGTCGACGGTCTGGTTGGCTACTTCGCCATTGTCGCCAGAGTCGCCGGGTAGCCACTCAACGTCGGCGCCGAGTACACCGCCGGCGGCGTTGATGTCAGCAACAGCAAGTTCTACGCCTGCAAACTCAGGCGGTCCGAGAAAGGCCAGGTTGCCGGTCTCAGGAAGGATTCCGCCGAGGCGAAGAACGCCGGAGCTGTCCTCCATGTTCTCATCTGTGGATACCACTTCGGAGCTGTCTGGAGCGTCGGTGGTGGCGCTGTCGTCGTCGTCGCTACCGCAAGCAGCGGCTACGAGCGTCAGACCAACCAGCAATGCACCAACGCGTTTTGTGCGTGATTTCTGCATGTTGTATGTTCCTCCCCCTGTTGTAGCGCTGGCGGGCTGCCGGCGCAATTAGGGTTCAACAAGTCTAGGCACGCTCGCTGGGGTTGCAGGCATCATTAGGTCCAGCACCATCACCTAGGGCGTGGGGCGGCGGCCTTTGTCAGCCTGTCGCGAATTGCGAGCCCGAGCCCCTCTGGGCCTGGTAGTACGGCAACAATTGAGGCGACACCGCGCTGATCGGCGTGACGTAATCGACCGTAGAGCTCGTGGGCGTAGGCGACTAGGTCGCCAGTCAGGTCGAGGATCTCGCTGTTCGGGGTAGCGGCTTGGAGAGCAATGGCATCGGCGGCATTGTCGGCCAACTTCACCTCGCAGCGGGGCGCATAGTGAGATTCGCGCATTCCGCTTGCTCGCGCCGGACCGGCTGTGCCAGTGAGCTGGCCTGCGAGTAGTCGCTCAACGTCTTCGGCAGGGATTCCTCCCGCCCTCAGGATCTGAGCAGGCTCGATAGTGCAGTCGACAATGGTGCTCTCGATGCCCAACGCGCAAGGGCCACCATCGAGAATCAGGTCTGTTGCTGGGTCGAGAAACGCGGCCAGTTCATCGTGCACATGTCCGGCCGTCGTTGGGCTGACCGAGCCATACCGGTTGGCGGAGGGCGCGGCGAGCCCGATACCGGTCAGCTGTAGCAGCTGTGAGGCGATGTGATCTGCGGGGACTCGTAGGCCAACGGTGTTGAGGCCGCCCGTCACCTCATCAAGCACGTCGGCCCGGCGGGGAAGAATCACGGTGAGCGGACCGGGCCATGCCGCCGCGGTGAGTGTTTCGGCAGCCTGACTCACCTCAGCGGACCAGTGGCTGATCTGGCCGCGGTTTGGGAGGTGGACAATCAACGGATGATCGGCTGGTCGCCCTTTGACTTCGAATATCCGCTGCACGGCTTGGGCGTTGCTGGCGTCTGCCGCGAGACCATAGACGGTCTCGGTAGGAATCGCGACCAGGCCACCGGCGCGGATCGCGTCAGCTGCTCGTTCGATGTCGGTTGTAATGAACTTGTCTACCCGCTGATGGGTCGCCATCAAATTGCGTCGAGGAATTCGAGCGCAGCGTCAAAGAAACCGAACGCATCGGGGGTCGCGAAGTGGTCGACGCCCTTGAGCGTGACGCAACGGCCATTAGGAAATGAGGCCGCGAGCTCATCTCCGGGGTACACGAAATCCTGGTCTCCCACTACTACGAGTACCTGAGAATTCACTGTTGCAAGGTCAGCCGGAGTTAGCAGCGGGGAAGGTGGCCTCTTCATTACGGCAGTCAGTGCGTCGAGATCGTTCCCTGGCTGTTGGGCGTATTGCGTGAAGAGCCGAACGGTGTTATCGAGGGCCGCCGGGTCGCCACCCGCACCGACAAGTTCGAGGCCGTGAACAAGCGTGGCAGTTGCCGCATCGTCGCGCTCGAAGATATTGGAGCCAATACCGGCCAAGACCAGACGGTTGAATCGTGAAGGTTCAGCGACCGCAAGCCGTAGGAGAGTCATCGCTCCGAGTGAGAATCCGATCGCGTCAACCGGCTCGTCGGGGAGTGCCTCACTAATGCGCGTGGTGAGGTCGCTGTACGCCTCGGGCTCGCTCGGCTTGGGTGCATCGCCGTGCCCCAGCAGGTCGATGCCAATTACCGGAAGCCCGGCGTCCTCGAGCAGTGCGGTGAATCCATTCCGCTGCCAGGTGGCAGAGAAGGATCCTCCCCATCCATGTACAAGCGCGACCGGTGTCATGTCAAGTGATGTTAGGCCGTAGCCTGTGGCTGCTTCTACAGCGAGAGTCGGCGGTACATATCTACAGTGGCGTTTGTCGCCGCGGGCCGTGGCACAGGAGGAACCTCAAACAATGCGCATGCTCCACCAGGACCCAGGTTTCGACCTGACCTATAACGACGTGTTTATGGTGCCCAGCATTTCCGATGTCCCATCGCGAATGGATGTCCAGCTGCGGACTCCCGACGCGATCGGCACGACCATTCCCCTCGTGGTATCGAACATGACCGCGGTGGCCGGGCGGAGAATGGCCGAAACAGTTGCGCGTCGCGGCGGCATCGCGATTCTCCCACAAGATATTCCGGTCGACGTTGTGACTGGAGTGATCGATTACGTAAAGAACTGTCACACTGTGTTTGAGACTCCGATTTCTCTCGATGTAGACGCCACGATTGCCGACGCGCTTGCACTGATCAACAAGCGCTCCCATGGAGCTGTCGTGGTCCTCCGCGACGGTGACCCAGTCGGGGTATTCACCGAAAAAGACGCCGACGGATTCGACCGCTTCACCCACCTCGGCAACGTGATGAGCTCCAGCTTGCACATCTTGACTCCCGACATTGATCCTCGAGCAGCATTTGACTACCTCGTCAAGAATCGTCTCAGCGTCGCCCCGGTGGTTGATTCGAACGGACAGTTGCTGGGGGTAATTACCAGCGAGGGCTCACTGCGATCAACGATCTATGACCCCGCCGTAGACGCGGACGGCCGCCTGATGGTTGGCGTCGCGGTGGGCATCAACGGTGATCCGGCTGCGCGGGCAAAGCGGCTCGCCGATCACGGCGCCGACGCCCTCGTGATCGACACCGCGCATGGGCACCAAACTCGTACCTTGCGGGCCATCGAATTGGTCCGGGCGGCGCTTCCGGACGCGAAGATCGTGGCGGGCAACGTGGTTACCGCAGAGGGAACGCGCCAACTGATCGAAGCTGGCGCCGACATTGTGAAGGTCGGGGTGGGCCCGGGAGCGATGTGCACCACCCGCATGATGACCGGTGTCGGTCGCCCACAGTTTTCCGCGGTCGCCGAATGCGCAGCAGAAGCCGAGCGGCTTGACCGGCACGT